>JAYTRT010000620.1:0-3593 GCA_043746045.1 Actinomycetota bacterium
TCCGATGCCGGTGCGCACCTCGACATGATCGACAGCTTCAGTTACGCGACGACGCTGATCGCGCGCACGACCGTGGACCGTTCGCTGATCGCGCTCGAGGAAGCCGTTCACTACCTGACCGGTTCGCCGGCCGCGCTCTACGGTCTGAAGGGTCGAGGGGTTCTGGTCGCCGGGAACGCTGCCGACATCGTCGTGTTCGACCCGACCCGCATCGGTCCGGGCGAGGTTTTCACCAAGTTCGATCTTCCCGGTGGCGCTGGACGTGTCTACGGCGAGGCCAATGGCATCGCCCACGTATTGGTCAACGGCGTGCCGTGTGTGCACGACGGCGAGATGCTCGACGCCCGCCCGGGCACCCTGTTGCGCAGCGGCACGGACACCACGACGGTCACCGCCCACTGACTCAGCCGGTTCTTGGCGACAGAACGGACCAGATCGGTCGTCTGGCGCGCCAGGTATTCGTGCGGACCGCAGGTCGCGGACCGCAAACCGCAGATCAGCCGGGGATGGTGGTGGTGGCGGCCGGTGTGGTCGGCGCGGCGAACAGCGTCGGGTCGGCCCCGGTGGTGTAGCTGGTCAGGTCGATCCGCACGTCGGGAGTGTCCTGCTCGGCGAGGAGTCCGTTGTCCAAGACGCAGTAGGTCTTGTTGCCCGCCGCGAAGTGGACATCGACACAGGTCGCGTTCTGGCCGGCGATCTGCTTCGCCGAAGCGGTCGCCGCGCTGACCATGGTGTTCGCGTCCTGGCGCAACTTCAGCGCGGGTGAAGCCGCATAGAAGTTGTGGGGCAACTGCGTGTCGCTGATCTGCTGATCCTGCAGTCCGGTCACGCACGCGGCAGTGGACAGTTCGCATGTCTCGCCACCGCCGGCCGTGAGGAACAGGACATGGCCGACCGTGATCGACTGAGTTGCGGGGTCGGTCTGGGCAACCGTTGCCGACGTCGTGATGTTGCCGTACTTGACGATGACGCTGTATTTCGCGGTGTACTGATCGGCGTTCGCCGATTCGAGCTTGGCGACGACGGCCTGGACGGCCGGGTCTGCGAGCGTTGCCACCGTCGTCACGGTGCTCGCTTCCAAGTGGCCGCGTTTGCCGGTGAAACAGCCGGTCAACACGACCGATGCGAGCAGGACGGGCACGAACACACGGGCGGGACGCATATGGCAGGGAGCGTACGTGGCGCGGGGCGGCAAACGGTGGCGAGCCGGGATCGTGGCTCTATCGTCGGGGTTCGTGATCCGTGTCGAGTCTGCAACAGTGTTGCTGCAGTGGTCGGTCGGCGGATTGTTCTTCCTGTGGTTCACCAGCCGGCGGCGGGTCGTCGGCATCGGTTACGGGTGGTTGCTCCGTGGCACGTTCTTGCTGATGGCTGTCGGAGCGTTTCTGTGCGGACTGGCATTCGGTGTCGAACCGGTCCGTGAGATCGCCTCGCTCGGAGTCGCCGCAGCGGCATTGGTCGCGTTGGTCGTGTCGGTGATCCGCCGCAAAGCAGGAGTCGTCGGCCAGCACGACGAACACGATCGACGAACCGAACGTGTCGCGGCGATGACCGGTATCGAGCGCGCCGTGCCGCAGCGAGTCGACGGCGGCCCCGAGTTCCCGGCCTCACTCGATCTGATTGCCCCGCTGATCGGGATCGTCGGCCTCGTTGCCGCTGGCATCGGCGCCGGGGGAAACGACCTCGTCGCAGTGATCCGCACCGTCGTGGGCGCGGTGTTCCTCGGCGCGATCACGGACGCAATGCTGCTCGGCCACTGGTACCTGGTTCAGCCTGGTCTCCCGCGTGGACTACTCAACGAGTTGGTCAGCGTGACGAAGTGGGTCCTGCCGGTCGAGGTCGCTGCAATGCTCCTGCCGACCGGCATGATCAGCGTGTTGAGCGGCCACCTCTCGGACGGCTGGAACGGGACGCTCGGGTATTTCTGGGTTGCCTGCGCAGTGACGACACTCGTCCTGTGTGTCGTCACCCAGCGCGCCCTGCGTGAGAAGTACTACTCGGCGGTGATGGCCGCGACCGGACTCCTGTACCTGGCGATCCTGACTGCCTTCGGCACGGACCTGGTGGCGCGAGCCGTTCTGGCCGGCTGACGTCGGTCCGAGATCCGTGCTCGGACGATGATGCCGGCATCGATTCGTGCCGGTGTGTCGATACCGCTGTCAGCGCGGGAAGGCCACGTTGCTGCGCGCCCCTCGTGCCGCGAACAGGCCCGCGGTCGCCAACATCGCAGCGAGGCCGAAGTTGATGCCGAGCGCGCCCTGCAGCGGCAGTGAGGTGTGGTCCGACAGGGCAACCGTTGCGCCACCGACGATGCTCATCGTGCCGAAGCCGAGTGAATCGGCAAGATGGATCTGGCTGCTGATCTCGCCTTCTCGGCCTTCTGTCGCGTAGCTCATCGAGGCAACCGTTGTCGGGTTGAACAGAATGCCGATGCCGAGGCCCCCGACGCACCAACCGAGAAATGTGAGCGGCAGCGGCCAACTCGGAGCCAACACCGGTGCCACACCAGCGATTCCCATGAGCAGCAGTCCGAAGCCCATCGTGGCGCCCCGGCGCGGTGTCAAGCGCCCTGCGCGCCGGGCGGCGTATGCCTGCCCGCCACTCCAGAAGACCGCAGAACCGGCAACGACGAAACCTTGCGCGATCGGACGTGCGCCGTGCAGGCGGTCGGCGGCGAGTGGGATGAAACTGTCGACGCCGAGGAATGTAGCGGTGGCCAGGAACCTCACCGCGACGATGGCCGGCAGACCAGCGCGTGCCCTGAAGATTCCTTCGGGAAGCAGAACACGCAACGCCGGAGCCGCGACGGCGATTCCCACGATCGACAGCACGACTGCGGCGATGACGTTGCGGCCCTGCAGCCCGTACGCGACGAGGCCGACGCCCGAAGCAGCCTGGACGGCTTTGGGCAGTCGCGACGCGCGCCGGTCGGGGATGTCCTCTGCAGCGGGAATCGATCTCATCGCCCGCGCGGTGAGGAGGGCGACGGTGGCCGCCAGGGGAGCGATCCCGATGAAGACCCACCGCCAGCCGAACGCATCGGTGACCGCGCCCGAGAGTGCCGGCGCGACGAGGCTCGGCAAGACCCAGCCGGCGCTGAGGTACGCGTACATCGTTGGTTGGCGGTCTTTCGGGAAGGCGCGGCGTACGGAGATGTAGGCGAGGGGTGCAAAGCCTCCGCTGCCGGCGCCCTGCAGGAACCGGCCGACGACGACGACCACCATCGTTTGTGCGGTGGCGGCCACGACGAGGCCGAGGATGAAGATCGCGATGCAGATCAGGAACGGCGTCCGGACGCCCCGTCGGTCGGCTGTCTCGCCGGACCAGACGAGCGCGATCAGGTCGGCCAGCATGTACGCGGCAATCGTGGTTCCGTAGAGCGAGATGCCGTGCAGCTCGTCGGTGATCGTCGGCAGAGCCGTGATCACGGCGGTCGATTCGAAGGCGACGAGAGTCACGCTGAGGACCAGACCGGCAGCGAGGGCGCGCTGGCTCCGATCGAGTTTCGTCTGCCCCATGCCCGACAGGCTACTGGCGCACGGGCGATTTACGAAAGCGCTGCCTTCGCTATTTAGCTGATGCTGATCCGGCTC
>JAYTRT010000621.1:0-3584 GCA_043746045.1 Actinomycetota bacterium
ATCGGGACGACGTCGACCCTCATCGCGGCCAACGATCATCTCGCCTTCGCGCTCAGACGGCTCGCCTTCGTTCCAACGGGGCTCTCAGCGGACCGATTCGTGGCTGCGTTCGCATTGGCCGCCGACGAACTCGACTCGCTCCTCTTCGGCCCGCTCCGCGAGCGGTCTCGGAACTCGTCGATGCGACAGTCGACACCCGGACCGTTGATCGTGGTGCCGACGGGTGCTCTGCATTCTGTGTTGTGGTCGGCGTTGCCGACGGGCCGGCGCGCCCACGGGATGACGATTGCTCCGAGTGCGACATGGTGGCTCGGCACCGGGGAAGGTCACGGGGACGAGGCGTCCCGACAGCGGTCGAGAACTCGCCGGCGCAGGGTTCTGTTGGTCGCCGGTCCGGACATTCGCCACGCCGACGCCGAGATCGCAGCGCTTCGTCGCCTGTATCCGACAGCGCGTGTGTTGACCGGCCGAGATGCAACGGTCGGCGCCGTCGCCGATGCGATGTCCACCGCCGCCCTCGTGCACATCGCGGCGCATGGTTCCTTTCGCTCGGACAATCCACTCTTCTCCACGATGCAATTGCACGATGGTCCGCTGTCTGTGCACGAGCTGGAAACCCTTTCGGCAGTCCCGGAGACAGTGGTGATCACGGCGTGCAGCAGTGGCCGTAGTGGTGTTCTGACCGGCGACGAACTCCTCGGCACGTCGGCCTCGCTGCTGGCTCTCGGCGTGCGTGCCCTGGCCGCACCGCTGTTGCCGATATCGGACAGCGCGGCCGTACCGGTTGCCCTTGCGTTGCATCGTGGACTGCGGAGCGGGCGCACGCTGTCGGCCGCTCTCGCGCAATGTGCTGTGACGGCAGAACGCACCGGGCAACCCGATGTCCTCGCCGCCGCTTCGTCGTTCAGTTGCTTCAGCGCGAGAAATTCGTCATCTCATGTATCCGCCCGCCCGTGACACGCTCTGTGTGACATGCCTAGGCTGCCGACGATGGACCCCGACAGTTCGACGCGGGACTGGGCTGCGCTGGTCGCGAGGGCACTCGACCGCGACGAGACCGCCTGGCGCGAGTTGGTCGATGGGCTGAAGGGCGTTGCCTGGAAGGTCCTCTACGGCTACGACCTCTCGTCCGAGGATCGCAACGATGCCTTCGCGAGCACGTTCTTCCGGGTCTACGAGCGGCTCGATTCGCTGCGCGATCCGCAGAAGCTGCCGGGCTGGGTGGCGACCATCGCGCGCAACGAGGCGAACACCGTGTACCGCAAGCGGGCCAAGTTCGTTCCGATGGCCGAGCTGCCGTTACGTGGTGTGCTCAGCGCTGACCACAGCGAACAACTGATCGACGACGAATTGCACCTGGCGCTGTTGGCCGCGTTCCGAAACCTTCCTGCGGACATGCAGACGCTGTTGCGCCTGCTCTCGGCCGATCCACCGCTCGGCTACGACGAGGTCGGTCGGGTCCTGAACTTGCCCCACGGCTCGATCGGGCCAACTCGGCAACGGTGCCTGCAGCGTCTGCGGAACAGTCCCGAACTGGCCCCCTATCTCCACGGCGGGAGAGATTGACATGAACGAACGACCATCCGATCCAGGCTCGAACGAGCCGATGACCGACAACCAGCTCTCGATGCTGTTGCAAACGGTGCTCGACCACGCCGAGCCGGTGCCTGCAGCGGCCGTCGACGCCGCCTATGCAGCATTCGACATGTCGGCACTGTCCGAAGAGCTGGCAATTCTGGCGTTCGATTCGCTGGTGTCCGGCGCAGCGGTCGAGATGCGGGCGACGGAGTCCGAGGTGCGCCTGCTGAGCTTCGTCAACGACCACCTCACCGTCGACCTCGAACTGCACGCCGACGGTCGGACGATCGTCGGGCAGCTGTCGCCACCGTCCGGCACCGAGGTCGAGGCGTTCCAACTGCTGCAGGCCGAGACCGCCGACGGCACTGTCATCGATGTGCCGACCGATGAATTCGGCCGGTTCCGGGTGACGGTGCCGGTGGGTGCTGTCAGGCTGCGTGCGATCGGACGGCTGATCACACCGTGGATCACCCGCTGACGACGCGCCGGAGTACTCGACGCTCGACGAGGCGGCGGGCGATCAGACCCGGGTGATCAGCCCATGTGGATGGCGTGGCGTTTCTGGACAGCTTCGCGGTCGGTCGGATCAGCGGCGGCGAAGCGGGCGATCATGTCCGTGCGGAGATCCTCGAAACCGACGACGGCGTCGATGACCATCTCGCTGGCCAGGCGATACAGATCGACATCGGCCTCGTATTCGCGGCGCCGCGCCTCCACGAACGCGGTCCGCTCGTCGAGATCATCGATCGCCGCGATCTTGTTCGCGTAGACGGCGTTGACGGCGGCCTCCGGACCCATCACGGCGATTTTCGCGGTCGGCAGGGCGAGAGTGGCAATGGGGTCGAACGCTGGTCCGCACATTGCGTACAGTCCGGCTCCGTAGCACTTGCGCACGATCACGCACATCTTCGGCACTGTTGCCTCGGTGACAGCCGTGATCATCTTCGCTCCGTGACGGATGATCCCGGCTCGCTCGACCTGCGTGCCGATCATGAAGCCCGGTACGTCGGCAAGGAAGACGAGGGGCACGTTGTAGGCGTCGCACATCCAGATGAAACGAGCGGCTTTGTCGGCTGAATCGCCGAAGAGAACTCCGCCCTTGTGCATTGGATTGTTGGCGACGATTCCGATCACGTTGCCGTCCAGACGGGCGAACCCGGTGATCAGTTCGGGTGCGAACAACGGCTTGAGTTCGAAGAACGTGTCCGCGTCGACGAGGCAGTCGACGACCCTGTGCATGTCGTAGCCGGCGGCCTCGGTCTCGGGCAGCACCTCACGCGTCAGGATGCGTGACGACGAGCTCGGCTCGGCCGTTTCGGGCGTCCTTCGCCACGAGTCGGGTAGGTACGAGAACAGCAGTTTGGCCTGTTCGATCGCATCGGCCTCGTCGATCGCGAGGTTGTCGCCACACCCTGAAACGGTGGCGTGCATGCGTGCCCCGCCCATCTCCTCCAACGTGACGTGTTCACCGATCACCTCCTCGGCCATCCGTGGCGAACCGAGGTACATCGACGCGTTGCCTTCGACCATGATGACCACGTCACAGAAGGCAGGAATGTAGGCGCCGCCGGCCGCGGATGGCCCGAACAGACAGCAGATCTGGGGTACCTTGCCGGACAACTTGACCTGGTTCGAGAAGATCCGGCCCGCGCCGCGTCGTCCGGGGAAGAGATCGACCTGATCGGTGATCCGGGCGCCGGCGGAGTCGATGAACCAGAAGATCGGCAGCTCGTGGCGCAGCGCGTACTCGGTCGCGCGCACGATCTTCTCGACGGTGCGTGCACCCCATGATCCGGCCTTCACGGTCGAGTCGTTGGCCACGACGTACACGGGTCGTCGATCGATCCGACCCACGCCGGTGACCACGCCGTCGGCCGGCAGATCGGCGGCATGGGTGTTGGCCAGCAACCCGTCTTCGACGAACGAGCCAGGGTCGACGAGCAACGCGATCCGGTCGCGCACGAACAGCTTGCCCTGTCGGGCGAGCTTGTCGGCCTCGCGCCCCG
>JAYTRT010000622.1:0-3582 GCA_043746045.1 Actinomycetota bacterium
TCGGCATCGTGGGCGGCGGCGGCTCGTTCGATCAGTTCGCGGGCCGGGACGATGGTGGCGAGTTCGCCGATGCGGCCGGCGGACGGGTCGCCGACGGTGACAAGTTTCTTCGCTCCGCTCGCGTGCATTCTGGCGAGGAGGTCTTGTTGGGGGTCGTGGACGGTTTCGGTGGGGAGCGGGATGCCGGTGTCGTGGCGTTGGTCGAGTTCGGCGACTTGGGTGCTGGTGGCGTAGATCCAGGCGCTGTGACGGGCGCGGGAGAGGGCGACGTAGATCCCTTCCCGGTAGAGCCCGGCGGGTCCGATGACGAGGATGTGGTCGCAGGTGGCGCCTTGGGCTTTGTGGATCGTGAGCGCGTAGGCGTGATCGACCCAGCCCCGCTCGAGATAGCTGCGGTCAAGCACAACACGCTCTCCGGTCCCCAACGCGACGTGGACACCGTCGTCGTCGAAGTCGACGATGATCGCGAGCATCCCGTTCTCGACAGCGAACCTTTCACCGTTGGACAGGTGTTGTCCTGGGTGGTTCCGGCAGAGCACAACCCGGTCGCCGGGCGCGTAGGTGCGGCCGCCGATCTCGAAATCGTGTGCCAGATCGAGCTCACCGGTGTCGGCGAGAAGTTGTCGGGCGAGCTGGTTCAACAGGTGTGCTTCGGCGCGGGTGCCGGCGAGCATCAACGTGTCCCCGGATGTGCGCAGCCGTTGCCAGTCGGTGGTAGCGCGAGCGTGGAGTTGATCGGGGTCGTCGGTGAGCACGACACGACCGTGCTCGAGGTACGCGGCGAACGCCATGGTGACGTCGCCGTGGCGGAGTTGATCGAGAGCAGCTTGCTCCCACAGGTGGTGTTGGCGGCGGTTCACGGTCAACTCGACAACCCGGGCACTCAATGTGTCGAGCGCAGCGCGGAACGCGCCGCCAGCGCCGACTTCAGGTAGCTGGTGATGATCTCCGACGAGGACTACTTTCGCCCCGACTCGGGTGGCCTGATCGATGATCGTGGCGATGTCGCGAACGCCTCCCATTCCGGCCTCATCGACGAGGACGATGGTGGACGCGTCGATCTCTCGGTGTTCGACGAGGTGGCGGGCGATCGTCGTCGAACTGATTCCTGAACCTGATTCGAGTTCACGGGCGGCACGGGCGCTTGGCGCGAGTCCGATCACCGTGTACCCGGATTGTTCGTAGACGGTGCGCAAGGTTCCGAGGGTGTGGGTCTTGCCGGTCCCAGCGCGGCCGACCATCACAGCAACCCGATCACCTGCCGAGGTGAGCTCCCGAACCGCGTTGGCCTGGTCCGGGCCGAGCGTCGACCTCGCGATGGCAATCCGGGTGGTGCCCGGATCGAGGATTCCGCTTGCCGCTGCGACCCCAGCGACGAGTTGGTCGAGGAGTTGCTGCTCGATCGTGAGCAGTGTCCGTGACGTGTACCGAGATTGGCGGTCGTCGGGTACCACCCGATTGTGTGCATGGACGCGCGGTTGCTCGGCCTGGTCGCCGATCGGGACGACCGCCGGTGACGCCAACGAGCATTGCACGATCGACTCGATCCTCGTGACGCTCGTACCGGGCAGTTCGCTGGCGATGGCCTGGGTGAGATCGAACCGTGTGAACGTTGCGTCGTTGGCGGTCACCCGCGTCTCGAGGAGCCGCTCCACCCATTCATCGAACTCGACAACACGTGGCACCACCGTTGACTCGCCACCAGACCAGACAACATCAGTCACCACAAAACTGCGATCGTGCGCGACGGCTGGACCGGTCGTGGCGAGGAGCTGTTCGAGTTCGCTCGGCCCCCAACCGACAGCGTCTGCCCTCGTCCTCCAGGCGGCCTCGACGTCCGCCCAATCGGCCGGGGTCTGTCTGCGGGCCCGGGTCGCCAAGATCGCCTCATCCGTCGCTGCGGGCCCGGACCGGCCCGCGGCGTGGAGCCATTCGGCGATCTGGATCGAGCGTTGCGAGAACTCGCGTAACACCCGCGCCGGGACACCAGCAACCTCGGCCGAATCCTTCCGGATCGGTCCCCAGGAGATGCCGAGGCGCTCGGTCAGTTCCCGACGCATCGCCGCCTGGAACATGACCCCAACGGTGCGCTTGGCCGCATACAGGCCCGTCCCGTCGAGCGCTGACCAGCGGCCGTCGATCCCCTGAGCCATGTTGGCGACGAGGGCATGCCAGTGCAGATGCGGATCACCAGCGCGAGACGTGCGATGCCGGAACGACGCAGCGACGAACCCGTTCGCGACCATCCGCCGCGTACCCCACGCCTCACCCCACACAGCCTTGTTCTCGGCCTTGTTCGTTCCCCGCCGCACGAAGCACGCCTCACGTTCCATCCACCCGACAGCCTCCACCAGCGCCGCCTCGCACGCCTCAGTGACGGCGTGCTGGACCAACGGGTCGCCGAGCGCGTACAGCACCGACACCGACTTCGGCACCGAGAACGTCAAATCAAACCCAGGCACCCGCCGCGGATGAGACGCCAGGGTCGTCCCGTTCGGCGTCAACCCCGTGTTCGGCGCCAACCCGGCCAGGACCGCCCGCAGATCGGCAGGGGCGACCTCACCCGTCAGCCCGAGCCCAGCGACCCCGCCGCCCATCCAGCCGCCAGGTGCCTCACCCGCACCCGTGTAGTACTCATCCAGCCCAGACGCGACCTGCGACAGGTAGTACGCCTCCACACCGACCCGCAACTTCCACAACGCCATCACACCAACACATGCCTGCGAAAACACGATTTCGTGACGCCCCAACACCACATTCTTCAGGATCTGCACACATGCACCCTGCGGGGTGCCCGTACACCCGGCGTCCGGCGCGGAGAGCGCCGAACGCCGGCTATGCGAGCGGATACACGGGTGATCGCGCACGTTCTGTCGCCGGTCGTCTGAACGTTATGTGCGCTGCCGCAAGGTGTCACGATGGCAGACCGGCGGTCAAACGGCGGCCGTCTCGATCACCGGAATAACCGCGACCGATTACCGGAATAACCCGAGGCCGCATTTCCCCGTGCGATGTCGGCGACCCGCCTGGCAGCTGTGTTCTGGAGCGCACGTTCGGCTCGCTTCGCGTAATTGCGAAACGGTGCACAATCAGGCAGTTCGGAGCGCATCGATTCAGAGCGACCAGTCGGTCGCTATCGCGCACTCCTCTGCCTGCTCGGCGGCGGCGCTGATCCATGGGATCTTTGCTATTCCATAGGTGTTCACGTTCCCGTCGTCACGGAGTGCGACTCCGCGCTTCATGGTGAGGTAGGCGGAACGGGCAGATTCGTTCGCGCGCAGCCAGTCGCGAAACAGGAGGGTCTCACGCCAGATCGGCGCAGTCACGGCTCGGATGTTGACGTTCACCGGTCGGCCCGGATCTGCGTCGACGACAACCTCTTCAGGATGCTGAATGCCGTGCCGGTCTTGGCACCACAGTGGCCCCGGCACGTGGACGAACCCAGCGGCGCGTGATGCCTCTGCGATGTGGTCAGCGTCGTCAAAGTCGGCGACGACGACTTGCACATCAATCAAGTTCTTGGCCGGAAGCCCTGGCACCGAGGTCGAGCCGATGTGATCAATCCGGATCAATTGATCCACT
>JAYTRT010000623.1:0-3582 GCA_043746045.1 Actinomycetota bacterium
CACGGCATCGTCCACGACCACCGCATCGTTGTCGACAACCACGACCACCGCATCAACCACGACCACGACCACGGCATCGTCCACGACCACTGGGTCAGCGAGCTCTGCGGCTCCCGCCACCACCCACACGGTCGCCACGAGCGGCCCGAGTCCGACCTCGAGCTCTCCCGCAAGTGGCGTGACCGGGAACATCACGGTCTTCGCGGCCGCTTCGTTGACGGAGTCGTTCACCGAGATCGGCAAGGCGTTCCAGACGGAATACCCCGACGCGACCGTGAAGTTCAGCTTCGATGCGTCCTCCACGCTGGTCACACAAATCGCTCAAGGGGCGCCCGTCGACGTGTTTGCGTCCGCCGACAAGGCGAACATGACGAAGCTCACCGACGCCGGGAACAACGGTGCTGCTCCCCAGACCTTCGCCAAGAATTCGCTGGAGATCATCACCGGGGCGGGCAATCCGAAGAAGATCACCGGGCTCTCCGACCTCGCTGATCCGAGTCTGATCGTCGTGACATGCGGGCCGGACGTTCCGATCGGCAAGTACTCTGCGCAGGTGTTCACGAATGCCGGTGTGACGGTGACCCCCAAGTCGTTCGAGCCCAACGTCAAGGGTGTCGTCAACAAGGTCACCCTCGGCGAGGCCGATGCCGGCATCGTCTACGCGACCGACGTGCTCGCTGCCGGCAGCAAGGCCGTCGGCGTCGTGATCCCGACAAACCTCAACGTGATCGCAGAGTACCCACTGGTCGAGACCAAGAATGCTCCGAACCCCACAGGAGCAAAGGCTTTCACCGCGTTCGTCCTCAGCTCGCAAGGTCAGAAGATCCTCGGCAGCTTTGGCTTCACCGCTCCGTGAAGCTCTCCGCGCCATGACGAGAATGGCGCCGTGAAAATGAGAGCGCGTCCGCGAGCACCACGACGTGGCGTCGCTCGTCGACGTCTCCCCCTACCGGCGTTGCTCATCGCTCTGCTCACGATTGCGTTCTTCGCGCTGCCGTTCATCGGTCTCGTGTGGCGTGCACCGTGGAGCACGGCATGGTCGGTACTCAGCAGGCACGACGTTCGTACGGCCCTGTGGTTGTCGATCAAGTGCTCGCTGGCGGCAACGGTGCTCGCGCTGTTTTTCGGCGTACCAGTTGCGTGGCTGCTGGCTCGCGTCGATTTTCCCGGTCGAAGCATCGTCAGGGCACTGTGCACATTGTCGATGGTGGTCCCGCCGGTGGTGGGTGGCGTCGCGTTGTTCTTCTCGTTCGGTCGGCGAGGGTTGTTCGGGCAGTATCTCGATCGTTGGTTCGACTTCCGACTGCCGTTCACCACGAACGGCGTGATCGTTGCCCAGACCTTTGTGGCGATGCCCTTTCTGATTCTGACGGTCGAAGCAGCACTTCGTCAGCTGGACCACCGATTCGACGATGCAGCCCGAACGCTCGGAGCATCGCCGTGGTACGTCTTCCGCCGGGTGACGTTGCCCACCATTTCCCCGGCGCTCGTCGCAGGTGCGGTGCTGGCGTGGGCCCGCGCACTCGGCGAATTCGGCGCGACGATCACCTTCGCCGGAAACTTCCCGGGAACCACCCAGACCATGCCCTTGGCCACGTATCTCGCACTCGAGTCGAACCCACAGGAAGCACTGATTCTCAGCCTGATCCTGATCTTCGTGTCGTTCGGGGTGCTGGTCGGCTTGCGCGACCGCTGGTTGGGCGGTTCCCCTCGACCGATGTCCGCATGATCCGCAGATGACAGCGGCACGCCGATGACACTCGACGCTTCGATCACCGTGCAGATCGGCCGGCTCGGCGTCGACGTCGAACTGGTCGTCGAACCGGGCGAGGTCGTCGCCATCCTCGGTCCGAACGGTGCCGGCAAATCCACGGTCCTGCGCGCACTCGCCGGGCTTCTGCCGATCGACGACGGCCGGATCACCATCACCACCGGTGACGAGACCGTGGTTCTCGACGATCCGTCGGCAGAGATCTTCGTGGCTGCTGAGGACCGCCCCGTGGGCTTCGTGTTCCAGGACTATCTGCTGTTTCCCCGACTCACTGCGCTGGAGAACGTGGCCTTCGGTTTGCGCGCGCGAGGAATGGGCAAGGTCGAGGCTCGACGACGCAGTGTGGAGTGGTTGGAGCGGATGGGGCTCGGCGACCATGTCGACCATCGGCCCCGACAGCTGTCCGGTGGACAAGCACAGCGGGTCGCTCTCGCTCGGGCACTCGCGACCGAGCCACGTCTGCTCCTGCTCGACGAGCCGCTCGCCGCACTCGATGTCGGTACACGTTCAGAGGTTCGGCGCGATCTGCGTCGACATCTCGAGTCGTTCGAAGGAATGCGGGTCCTCGTCACGCATGATCCCGTCGATGCGTATGCACTGGCCGACCGTGTTGCGATCATCGACGGCGGCCGGATCGTTCAGATCGGCACGATCGCCGAGGTCAGCGCGCACCCCCGATCGAGGTACGTCGCCAACCTCGTCGGCGTCAACCTCATCACCGGGATCGTATCCGACGGCGCCCTACGGACCGAGTCCGGCGCCGTCGTCGTGATCGCCGACTCGTTGCCCGGCCCGTCGTTCGCGGTCATTCGTCCCCAAGCGGTGACGCTCCACCGCGACCCGCGTGGCACCACGAGCGCTCGGAACACGTGGGCCGGCACGGTCGGTGACATCGATCGGCTCGGCGACCGCGCTCGAGTCACCGTCGAGGGATCGTTGCAATTGACGGCGGAGGTGATGGTCGCCTCGTTGGAATGGCTCGATCTGCGACCCGGGGACGAGATCTTTGCGACGGTCAAGGCGACCGATATCGAGGCGTATCCCTCGTGAGCGCCATGTCGACGGTCGATCACACCGGTCGATCACACCGGTCGATCACACACGTCCGGTCGCCGAAGTGAGACGCCGAAGCGAGACGCCGAAGTGACATCATGGACGCAGTGAGCAGGACGACCGAACAGAAACTCCTCCTGGGTGAATGGGCATGCCTCGGCATCTTGTACCCGGCCCCGACACACGGGTTCGCAATCGCAGCTCGGCTGAAACCCGGCAGTGACATCGGCCGGGTGTGGTCCCTGTCGCGTCCGCTCACCTACCGATCACTCGACCAGCTGTCGTCGCGAGGATTCGTTCGTGCGGTCGGCGAGGAGCCCGGAATCGCAGGTGGAAATCGCACGATTCTCGCCGCCACCAGAAGTGGCCGCGCCGCCTTGCGCACATGGCTCAGGACACCCGTCGTACATCTTCGCGATCTGCGCAGCGAGTTGCTGTTGAAGCTGGTTCTCGCCGACCAGTGCGATGTCGACGTTTCGTCGATGCTCGTCGAACAGCGCGTGCAGATCGGCGCGATCGCCGAAGCTCTCGCTGATCAGAGCAACGGTGGCGGTCCCGTCGATGTCGTCGCCCTCTGGCGCACCGAATCATCACAAGCGGCGCTGCGATTCCTCGACCACCTCACGTTCTCCGTGGTCGAAAGCGCGCTATAGGGGACGAAAACGCTCTGAGAAGTTCGTCGGGGTGATCGTGACGGGGAGCCCGGAGGCGTGGGGCATCGTGGTCAGTGGATCGACGCCGACCCGGCTGCTCGTCAG
>JAYTRT010000624.1:0-3582 GCA_043746045.1 Actinomycetota bacterium
AGGACGAAGTCGGAGAGGGCTTCGTCGACGATCGTCGCGCGGATCAGCGGCCACACGTGGCCTCGGCTACTGAGTGCGACTGCGATCGCCACCAGCGAGTTGTTGGCAACGAAATAGGCAACGCCGGCTGCAAGCACGGCCAGATTCCAACGCCAGTTCAACGCGCCGCCGGACCAAATCCGTCGCTCGTCGAACAGCATGAGGCAACCGGCTGCGAGGACCCATGCCGTCCCGTACTGCACGACGTTGAAAACCATCTTGAGCGGTGACTTCTTCAAGACGAGGTCTCCGAGCAGCGACGCGGCTGCCTGGGAGCAGATCGCGAGCACCGGGCCGAACGCAAGGAAGATCGCAAATGCGAAGGTCGTCGAAGCGACGACCTCTTTGATCCCGTTCGAGCTCGAAACCAAGATCGGCTTGATCTCGCAGACGATCACCAGAACGACGAACATCGCCAACTCGGGGAACCGGTCTCCGACGGGGCGGGAGCCGAACCGCCACACCGTCGCACCGAGGCCCGCGATCGCCAGCGCAGTCAGCGTTGCGACATAGGTCTGTAGCGACCACAGACGCACGTCGGGGTGATCAGTTGATGCCGTCACGAACACGCATCCCGCCCGAGAGGCGGGGCTGCGGATCGAGCTCAGCCGATCCCCGCAACGCCGCGCCCGACCTCCATGTCGCGCAGACCTCAGCACCGACGTCAGTACCAAGGTCGTCCTGAAGTGTTGGAACCACTCAATTTCTTCGGCAGCCCAGACGAGAACTTGAGCAAGTGTTGGCGGTATCGATGAAATCGTCCACGCTGGCGTCGATCGATGAATGTCGGCGACAGTCGAATCTGCCCAGTGGTGGCCACGTAGACCTGCTTGTCGATGGCCAATTGGACGCGGAGAGTGACTCGTGGCATGAACCTGTCCGCGGGCTTCCGGCATTCGGGGGCGGGCCTCCAGCTTTCCAAACGAGGTGAGAGCGGCGGGTTTCCGGCCCTGTTGAGGGCCTTGTCGTTGCGTGGGCGCTACAGAGACGGTCTGCGATTGGCGCTCTGGCTCCTCGGGGTCTCACGCCACGAAGAGAACAGTGGTGGTTCGCACGGGAGGGGAGTCTGGACAACCTCGGGAAACTCAATCGGTGATCGTCCGTCGGCGGGCAAAGCGCAGTGCTTCCCACCCCAACGCCGCGCCGATCACTGCACCCATGGTGTTGGTGATCCAATCGTTGCTGTCGCAGGAACGTCCGAGCGAGGTCACCGCAGCCTGCGTCGCCTCGATCGCGACGGAGAGTCCCGTTCCGGCGGCAAACGCCAAGAAAGGTCGACGGGTCGCAACGCTGAGAAGCAGCACCGGGAGGACGAACCGCACCAGGTTGGCCATCAACTCAACGCGACTCGGCGTCGGCCAGTAGAAATCGAAACTAATCTCACAACGCGAGAACAGCCGCCGGTTCTGCGGCACCAAGGTCAAGAGCGCGATCGGAATCAACGAGGCGGCCGCCAACCACCATGCCAGCGGCGCGCGTTCGACCAGCCAGATGCCCACCAACGGTCCGAGCAGGATCAAGAGCACCAGGACGGTCGGTGCAATCGATCGGTGATCGAGCAGGAAGTCAGTGAACATGGTCGCCACTCAACGCGCGTACGATCGTTCGTATCACGCGGTCCGACCCTCCCGCATCACGCGTTCCGGTGGTCCTCCGCGCTCGGGTCACCCGCGCGACCATACGACTTACCGGCGGAGAGCGAGCACACCCATCGAGCAACGAGCGACGCATCCGCCAACCTTGAGCGACAGTCTCCGGGCTCGCCGACGCCGGCCCTTGAGCGATCATCATGTGGCACGCCGGAGGGTCTGCCACGCTGAGCGTTCCTTGCGAGGCCGACTTCGTTGGCCGTCAATGGGCAGTTTCGTCTGGCCACTGACAGATGAATCCGAATGACATCGCGACCACCGCAACCGCTCATCCGTCCACGGGGTGGGGAACGGACTGGATGTCTCGTCGGAGGATCGTTCGGGCACCGGGATCCCTGATGGTGGAGGCAACGTCGATCAACGCGGTCGTTGGTGCCGTTGCGACACGTGCTTGGCCGGCACTCCTGGCGTTCGTGTCGATCACGATTGTCCTATGGGGCACTTTTCGATTGGTCGCACAGGCGGAGGACGTTCGTGCGCGGATTGTGGCATTCGCAAGTGCCGTTGCGCTCCTCACCGTCGTTGGTTTCGTCGTTGTGCAACGCGCTGCCGACCCCGGTACGGCGCAGTTCGTCTATGACGGGAGCGCACTCAGCCAGGAGACGGTGTCCGCATTGGAGATCGAATCGTCGCCTCCGCTCACGGGGGATCCGGCGTCGGGCGAGCCGATAGCGTCCGTGCAGGCCGGCGCCTCGCTCGAGGTGTCGTGTCTGACCAAGGGCCGATACAACGACACGGGAAGCCTGCTGTGGGCAAAGATCGTCGGAGGGAACTACCGCAGTCTTTGGGTGCCGTATCGCGATCTCGGCGCGATGGTGCGCGTCCGCGGGACTGCCCGGTCACTGCACAATTGCTCGTATTGGCGCTGGTGGATTCAAGATCTGCCGTGAGGCAGCGGACTACTCGTTCCGGCGCGAGGAGTGTGCATCGCGCTGGCTGGACGGTTTGGCTGCGTGAGCACCACGCCAGATCAGGCGGTGAACGCCGAGTACGTGAGGTATTTTGCGGAGTCCTGGGATCCATGGCAGCAGAATCAAGGCGAGGCTGATCAGAGCCATCAACCCCCAGATCAATGCATCAGCGTTGCCCGAAGTCGAAAAAGGCGACACTTGGTACCAGAGGGTGTACCCCCACAACCATGGTTGACCCGGATAGTTCCCGGTTTCGTTCATCATGCCCCATTGATCGCCGCCGAGACTCTGTGCTCTGGCCTGATCCGTGAGGTAGCTGCCGTCGGCGAGCAGCAGGAGTGGTTTGGTGGTGTCGTTGGCGTAGAACGTGGACTGTGACGCAAGGAGACCTTCGAGGGCTCCGTTCAAAGCCAGCGTCAGTTCGCCGTTGGCGAGAACCGGGACCGGGCCGTACTCGCCGGCAGCAACAGCGGTGGGGTTCCCATCGGTTGCCGCGCTCAGCGCGTCGCTGTAGTTGGATGCCCAGGTTTGTTGTTGGTCGCTCGACGCCGAGTCCCAGGCGCTCAGTGCTGCGGCGACCACCGTGTCGGCCGAGAGGCTGCGCAGAGGGGCGATGACGAGGTCGTTGGCGGCGTGAATCGGGATTTGTACGCCGGCCCAGCGCTGTAAATGCAGCGGGCCGATGTTCTGACCTTGGCCGGCACTGTTGTACGGGGGTCCGTAGCCAGCGGTGCCGCTGGTACCGGCGAGTTCGGCTGCAGCCGTGGCGACGACGTCGTTGGGTGTGGCGCGTGCCCAGGATTGCAGCGTGATCGCTTTGTCGTCGGGTGAGGAAAAGACAGCCGCAAGGATTGCGGTCAGCAGGACCATCGCAGCCAAGGCGATCGCGAACTCCTTGACGAGGTCGTACGGCCGGGTGGGGAAGGCATGACTGTCAGCGGTCCCGTCACCTGCACGCTTGGACTGTGTGGTCATGACGAAAC
>JAYTRT010000625.1:0-3573 GCA_043746045.1 Actinomycetota bacterium
AGCACAGGACGCACGGCCGAACAGCATCTCGGGGGCGGCGGTCCGATCCGGCTTCGCTACGCCACACGATGCAGCAGTTGCGGTCAGACCTTGCAGCCCCGGACGACGGCGCACTTCGACCGGACCCTGAAGCAGACCTTCTGCATGGAACACGCGCCAGGGGGTGCACAGGGCGTGACCGAACGGCCAGCGCCGACGCTGGCACCCGCCGCCGTGCTCTGATGAGTCAGTCGATCGTCCAGCGGTGACCGTCGACGATGAGTTTGGTGATCTCGTCGGCCGGCATTGGTCGGGCGAAGTAGTAGCCCTGTGCCGACCGCACGCCGAGGTCTTCGAGAATGACGACCTGTTCGTATGTCTCGACTCCCTCAGCGATCACGTCGAGCCCGAGCGCGCCGGCCATCGCGATGATTGCTGCAACCAGTGCTGTGTCGTGGGGGTCGGTGCCGAGACCGTCGACAAATCCGCGGTCGACTTTGACGGCATCGACGGGGAACCGCTTCAGGTAGCTGAGCGAGGAATAGCCGGTGCCGAAATCGTCGATGGCCAGTCCCAGGCCGAGAGATTTGAGTCCGGCAAGCGTGCGGCCGAAGTAGTCGGCATCCTCCATGAACACGCTCTCGGTGAGTTCGAGGGTGATGTCCGATGATGGTGCGCCCGTTCGGCTGAGGACGTCGGCGGCCATTGCTCCGACATCGGAAGCGAGCAGTTGGCGGACGGAGACGTTGACGGCCATGGTCACGTTCCTGGTCTTCGTGTTGGCGCTGGCCGCCAGTGTGCGCTGCTCGCGCTGCCATGTGACCAACTGATTGCACGCCTGTTCCAGAACCCACGCACCGATCGGGACGATCAGACCGCTGTCCTCGACCAACGGAATGAACTCCGCCGGATGCACGATTCCGCGATCCGGATGGTTCCAGCGCAGGAGCGCCTCGACGCTGATCATGGTTCCCGACGAGATGTCCACCACGGGTTGATAGTGCAGCGTGAACTCCTGGCGGTCGAGTGCTCGGTGCAGCTGCGAAGCGGTGAAGAAACGATGCTCGGCCCTGAACCGGAGCGTCTCGTCGAACAGCTCGACCCGACCCTTGCCGCGTTCCTTGGCTCGGTACATGGCCGCGTCTGAATCCTTGAGCATGCTCTCCGGCGTCGCCTCCGCATCGGCGATCACGATGCCGAGGCTGGCGGTCATGTGCACCTCTTGTGAATCGATGAACCACGGCTCGGCGAGCGCGCCGAGGACCCGAGTGGCGATCTGCTCGATCTCGTATGTCGTGACATCGTCGCACACGATGACGAACTCGTCTCCGCCGAACCGGGCAACAGTGTCGCCCGGTCGGATCGACTCGGAGATGCGGTCAGCTGCGTGACGAAGTAGGTCGTCACCGGCACTGTGTCCCGCCGAATCGTTGATCAGTTTGAACTCGTCGATGTCGAGGAAGATCACACCGAGTTGCGATCCGCGCCGGCGCGAGCTGGCCAGACCTTGGACGAGCCGATCAGTGAGCAATGCCCTGTTCGGTAGGCCGGTCAACGAGTCGTGCAACGCTTGATGCGCCAGCTCGAACTCCAACTGCTTGCGGCTGGTCACGTCCTGAAGTTGCATGAAGAAGTACTGCGGCGTGCCGACCTCGTCGCGCACCAGTGTCAGGTCGGCGACCGTCCAGACAATTGATCCGTCGGGGCGAACGTATCGCCGCTCGTCGGCGTAGACATCGTGCCCCGAGCGCAGTCGCGCAGCGGACGCGATGCCGATCGGGAGATCATCCGGGTGGGAGAACGCAACCCAACGGCGACCCAGCAGCTCCTCGGCCGGCCTGCCGAGGATCTTGCATGCCGCAGTGTTGACGCGGGTGGGTCGGCCTGCGAGGTCGGCGATGACTGCACCGACGGCTGACTGCTCGAAACCGATTTCGAATCGAATCTCCGCTGCACGGCGAACGCCTTCGGCGTTGACGCGTTCGGTGTCGTCCATGAGCGTCCCGGCGAGCCGAATCACAACACCGTCAGGACCGGCCTCGGGCCTCGCCCGAGCGCGAATACAACGGGTCTCCATGTCCGGCCGGACAATCCGAAAGTCGATGTCGAACGGGATGCCGCGGTCGGTGGCAGCCGACCAGGCAGTGGTGACGACCGGGAGGTCATCTGGGTAGACCAACGACAGGAACGTATCGAGTGGCGCTCCGCGCTGCTCGCTGGCCCCCATCAGCCGGTACAACTCGTCGGACCAACTAGCGGTGTTGTTGATCAGATCGAACTCGAAGCTGCCGACCCTGGCGATTCGCTGGGCCTCGGCAAGACCGCGCTGGCTGGCCTCGAGAGCGCGCTGCGCAGTGATTCGTTCGGTGATGTCGACAGAGGTGATGATCACCGCAGCGAGTTTGCCGGCGAGATCGAACACGGGGTTGTTGATGACGAAGATCGAGATCAACGTGCCATCGCTGCGTCGGATCTCGTAGTCCCCTGACCAGGTCTCGCGGCGACGCATCGCTGCGATCATCTCGCCGAGCTGCCCGGTGCTGTCCTCTCGCCCGATCAGGTCCAACGGACTGCGACCCAGGACCTCGTCGATGGACCAGCCGTACAACGTCTCCGCTGCCCTGTTCCACGAGATCACCAGACCCTGACGATCGACAGCGACGATGGCTTGGCCAGCGAGTTGCAGCAGATCGGCCTGGAATTGGAGCGCCTCCTCGGCCCGCTTCGACGCCGTGATGTCCACGAGCACGATGCCGACACCGACGATCTCGTCGTCGATCGGGACGGGGTAATAGCTCGTCAGCCAACGCCGAGTCTGGCCCGGATCGGCCGGCGGCGCCATCTCGACTTCGAGATCGAGGATTGCTTCACCGGTGTCCAGCACGTGGCGGTAGAGGACCTCGAGCGTCGGCCACAGCTCTGGGACGACCGTGGACACCAGTTGACCGACCTGCTCGCCGGTGGTCGAACCGTTGATCGCAGCCAGCGTTTCGTTCAACCGGACGAACCGGAATTCGCGGTCGACGAGACCGAAGCCGACCGGGGCCTTCGACTGCAACGTCTCGAGGGAGGAGAGGGTCTCCGCCGACATCCGATCGGCCACTCGCAACGAGGCCTCGAGACGCTTGGCTCCATCGATGTCGGAGGCGGTCACGATCCAGTTGGAGACGGCCCCCGATACGTCGAACGCCGGCACACACCGCACTTCGTGCCATCCGAACGAACCATCGAGCCGTCGCATCCGGCTCTCCGTGTGAAATTGTTGCTGGTTCTCGATCGCCTTGTTCCAGGCAATCCGCGCCGGCTCGAGATCGTCGTCGGTGACGAGGGACAACCAATCAGAACCTTCGTCGGTGCGCGCTGCGGTGTGGGGGAACCCGGGGAGCAGCGAGCTGATCCGGTTGAAGTACAGCAGTGCTCCGCGTGCATCGGTGACCCAGACCAGATGCGGCAGCGCGTCGAAGACGAAACGAAGTTCGGTGTCCTGAGCTTCCGCCTGGCCCGCGGGTTTCATGAGCCGTCACTCATCGAGGGAAGAATACGACAGATCGTGTTGCTGATGTGACTCTCCTGCCCTTTTCATGATGGCGCCGT
>JAYTRT010000626.1:0-3561 GCA_043746045.1 Actinomycetota bacterium
GGCACGAGTGGCACGATCGACGCGACGAAGAGCCTTGTCGGATCGAGCCTCAATGACGCTGTCGGCAGCAAGGGTGTGACCCCGCTGCCCAACGGCAACTACGTCGTCGGCAGCCCCCAATGGTTCGATGGCGTGCATCCGATGGCGGGAGCGGCAACCTGGAGCAGCGGTACTGCGGCGGTGCCCACGGGTCCCGTCACGTCTGCCAACAGCCTGGTCGGATCGTCGGGCGGCGATCAGGTCAGTTCAGAGGGGATCACGGCACTCTCGAACAGCAACTTCGTGATCAACAGCAGTGTCTGGGGCGCTGGCCGCGGGGCGGCGACGTTCGGTAACGGCACGGTCGGATCGTTCGGTACGGTCAGCGCGACGAACAGCCTCGTCGGCGCGCTCGGCGCCACTGATCACATCGCCGAACGGGGCACATTGGCGCTGAA
Organism: Actinomycetota bacterium; assembly: GCA_043746045.1. Classification (GTDB taxonomy): domain Bacteria; phylum Actinomycetota; class Acidimicrobiia; order Acidimicrobiales; family Ilumatobacteraceae; genus WLMZ01. Next base: position 438 of record JAYTRT010000626.1, read on the forward strand.
GAACGGCGGATACGTGGTGCGGTCGCCAGGATGGAAAAACGGCACGGCGGCATCGGCCGGTGCAGCCACGTGGGGCAACAGTGCAACCGGCGTGATTGGTTCGGTCACCACGACCAACAGCCTCGTCGGAAGTTCTCCGAACGACCAGATCGGCTACGACGCCGTCGCCCTCGACGATGGCAACTACGTCACGGGCAGCCAGTTCTGGAACAACGGTGTGGCTGCGCAGGTCGGCGCCTCCACCTGGGGCAACGGCGTCACGGGCGTCAGTGGCGCGGTCAGTCCGGCGAACAGCCTCGTCGGCAACGTGCTGAACGACCACGTCAGTGACGGCGGTGTGATTCCGCTCAGCGGTGGCCACTACGGCGTGCTGAGCGTGAATTGGAGCAATGGCGCGATTGTGGCCGCCGGCGCCGAGTCGTTCGGTGGACCCGGAGGCATCGTCGGACCCATCACGGCCGCCAACAGCGTGCTCGGGACGGTGACCGCAGATTCAGGGGTGATCTCGTCACGGCGGATCGGTGATGGGTCGATCGCGATCGCCCGGCCGACCGCGCATCTCGTGACGCTCTACAACGACGGTTTCGGAGGGGGTGACTACATCCCGCTGCCGCCCGCCCGTCTTGCCGACACCCGGGTCGGTCACACGACGATCGACGGTCAGTTCGCCGGCATCGGTGTGCGTGCCGCCGCATCCGTTCTGGAGTTGCCTGTCGCCGGTCGTGGGGGCGTTCCCGCCGACGCGGTTGCAGTGACCCTCAACGTGACGGCCACCGAAGCAACTGCGGACGGCTTCGTCACCGTGTACCCATGCGGTTCGCCGCAGCCCACGGCATCGAACCTCAACTACACGGCGGGGAGCACGATTCCCAATGCCGTCGTCACCAAGCTCGGCGATGGCGGCAAAGTGTGCATCTTCGCCCAGCAGAGCCTGCAACTCGTCGTCGATGTCGACGGTGCGTTCCCCGTCACCACCAGCTACAGGGCGATCAACCCGGCCCGTCTGCTCGACACCCGGGTCGGCCACACCACGATCGACGGTCAACAACAGGCCACAGGTCCGGTCGCCGTTGCTTCGGTCACCTCGTTGAAGGTCACCGGGCGCGCTGGTGTTCCTGTCGATGCGAGTGCCGTCGTGCTGAACGTGACGGTCACGGAGCCGGCGGTTGCCGGCTACGCCACGGTGTACCCGTGCGGCACGCAGCCGCCGACGGCATCGAACCTCAACTACGTTCCCGGGCAGACGATCCCGAACCTCGTGATCGCCAAGGTCGGCACCGGAGGTTCTGTGTGCATCTTCACCCAGAACGGAACGCAACTCGTGGCTGATGTGCTCGGTTACTTCCCGGCCGCCACCACGTTCAGTGCATTGGTCCCGGCTCGCCTGCTGGACACCCGCATCGGCTTTGCGACCATCGACGGTCAAGGTTCAGGTGCTGGCGTCCTGCCGATCGGAACGATTACCAAGGTGCATGTCACGGGTCGGGGCGGCGTGCCGTCCAACGCGGCGACTGCGGTGCTCAACGTGACGGTCACCGACCCGGTGGCTGCTGGGTTCGTCACGGTCTATCCGTGCGGCATCGATGCGCCGTTGGCGTCGAACCTGAACTACGCACCCGGCCAAACCATTCCGAACGCCGTCATCACCAAGGTCGGGACGAACGGGGACGTGTGCATCTTCAACAGCCAGCCACTGCAACTCGTCGCCGACGTCACGGGCTACTTCCCCTGATCCGCTGACATCCGGCCGACGAACGCGCGTGGGTTTAGTGTGAGGCCGTGCCCGAACAGAGAACACTCGGCGACCCGGTCGCCAGGTGGCGGCGTCCGGTTCCAACCATCGGCGATGTGACCACCGCGCGCGAGCGGGCGGCGAACCCGGCCGGGTGGGCCTTCGATGCGGCGGTCCAGGACGCGCTCGAATCGGTGATCGCGGCGCGGCGGGACATTCGCCGCTACCGGCCCGATTCGGTTCCTGAGGAGACGCTACGCGCCGTCCTCGCGGCAGGACACTCGGCCCCGTCGGTCGGGCACTCGCAACCGTGGCGGTTCGTCGTGGTGACGGAACGGTCGACCAGGGACAGGGCGGCGTCGCTCGCCGATCGGGCCCGGCTCCGACAGGCAGCGGTGATGGACGAGGATGCCGGGCGCCATCTGCTGGATCTGCAACTCGACGGTATCCGCGAAGCGCCGATCGGGATCGTCGTGTGTTGTGACCGTCGGGTGACGCCAGAAGGAGTGCTCGGACGCGGCTCGTTCCACGACGCCGACGTCTGGTCCTGTGCGTGCGCAATCCAGAACATGTGGCTCACGGCGCGCGCCGCCGGGCTCGGCATGGGCTGGGTGACCCTGTTCGAACCGGACGATCTGGCCGAGCTGATCGGACTGCCGGACGGCGTCGTGTCGCTCGGTTGGATGTGTGTCGGCTACCCCGATGAACGCCCACCGGAACCGGGTCTGGTCCGTGCCGGATGGTCGAGTCGGCTCGCCCTCGACGACGTGATCCTGTTCGAGCGCTGGCCGAGCAGGGCCCCGGCATCTCCGGTCGATCGCGTTCGAGCGCCAGGGAGCGGACAGGTCGTCGGGGCGCGTGACGGTGCCGACTCGATTCTCAGTCCGCCCGGATCCCTCGGCCGCCTCGATCAGGTGGTCGACCGAGTCATCGCCTGCTGCGGAACCGAGATCGACTCCGGCACGCTGATCCTTGTCGGCGGTGACCACCCGGTTGCCGATCTCGGCGTCACCGCGTATGCGCGCAGCGTGACCGCCGAGGTGCTCGCGGCCGCTTCCGCCGGCGAATCCATCGGTGTGACTGCCGCGTCGACAGCGAGACTGCGCTGGAGGGTGATCGACGCCGGGGCCAGTAGCGGCGACCTCGTCCAGACCGATGCGATGTCTTCCGAGCAGGTGACACTGCTCGTCGCCGCCGGTCATGCGGTCGGTGCCGCTGTGGCACGCGACGGCTTGGTGGTCCTCGGCGAGGTCGGCATCGGCAACACGACAGTGGCCGCTGCGCTGGCGTGCGCACTGCTCGGGGTCGCTCCCATCGAGATGGTCGGCCTCGGTGCAGGTGCCGACAGCACCATGCTCGAGCGCAAGCGGGACGTCGTGGGCGCCGCAGTGG
>JAYTRT010000627.1:0-3561 GCA_043746045.1 Actinomycetota bacterium
TTAATGCGAATTCGAGCGACTGCGGTCGCGCTTTGACAGAATGTAAAGCGTGACTCTCGCTCCCGACCGCCTCAGCCCGACCGGCACTCCCTCGTCAGCAGCGGGTCGGTCGGCGTCGGTGGAGACCGTGCGCACCGATGTCATCGACGCTCTCGTCGATCAGTTCGGTCTGGCCGAGAGCGTCGTCGACAGCGACGCCGTTGCCAACAGCATCGGCCGTATGCGCGAACGGGGCATCGTCCTGCCGACCTTCGCGCAGTTGGCCGATCCGAGCACGATCGATCCAGCGTTGACCGCCGGGGTCGGCAAGAACGATCCGGATGCCAAGAACCTGTGGCGGGTGCACTGGTACAACGATCTCGACGGCAACCGTGCCTCGGTGCCCCAGCACGTGGTGCTGACGAAGGAGTTCACGGGCGTCGACAGCCCGATCATCGTTGTCTTCGGCGACCGCTTCCCGATGATCACCGCGCACAAGGTGCTTGCTGCGTACAGCTGCCTCGCCCCTCGGATCGTCACCGGTCAATTCGACCCGACGCGACATCGGGCGATCTGGCCGTCCACCGGCAACTACGCGCGCGGCGGAATTGCGATCAGCCGCATCATGGCCAGTCGCGGCGTCGCGATACTGCCGGCGGGGATGAGCCAGGAGCGTTTCGACTGGCTCGATCAATGGTGCGCAAATCCAGCCGAAGACGTGATCCGCACAGTCGGAACCGAGAGCAACGTCAAAGAGATATACGACGCCTGCAACCAACTCGCCCTCGATCCGGGCAATTTCGTGTTCAACCAATTCTGCGAATTCGGCAATCATCTCGGTCACTACGAGATCACGGGGCGCGCGTTGGCGCACGTGTTCGAACACGTGGCGTCGACCATTGGTCGTCCGAATCTGCGGTTGGCGGCCTTCACCAGCGCGACCGGGTCCGCCGGCACCATCGGTGCCGGCGACCGGTTGAAGGAGCAGTTCGGTACGAAGATCGTCGCCGTCGAAGCGTTGGAATGTCCGACGATGTTGGAGAACGGGTTCGGCGAACACAACATCCAGGGCATCGGCGACAAGCACATTCCGCTGATCCAGAACGTCACCAACACCGACATCGTCGTGGCCATCAGCGATCACGCCACCGACGAACTCGACGTACTGTTCAACACGCCGGCCGGGCGCACATACCTCGTCGACCGCAAGGGCTTCTCGCCCGACCTGATCGTTGCACTCGAGCACTTCGGTTTCTCGTCGATATGCAACGTGCTGGCCGCGATCAAGACCGCCAAGCTGCTCAACCTGGGTGAGAACGACGCGATCATCACCATCGCCACCGACGGGGGAGCGTTGTACCCGAGCGAGCGGGCCAAGACCATCAAGGCCCGCTTTGCCGACGACTTCACCGAGATCGACGCTGCAGCCGTCTACGGAGAGCACCTCGCCAATGTGAACACCGACGCCACCCTCGACTGCACCGAACGCGACCGGAACCGCATCTTCAACCTCGGTTACTACACGTGGGTCGAGCAGCAGGGCACACCGTTCGAGTTGTTCGAGGCTCGACGGTCGCAGGATTTTTGGCGAGGTCTTCGCCGTTACCTGCCCATCTGGGACGAGATGATCATCGAGTTCAACGAGCGGGTCGCGGCGGGCTGACGCGTGCCGGCTGCATCAACCGTCAACTCTGGTTCGGATGCCGCGCGGGCCCAGTCAGGTGTCGTCGGATGGAGGTGCGCGGTGTGTTTGGCATTCGTCGACATCGCCGAACCATTGACGTTCGCGTGTCCCAACGCGACGATCACCGATCCGTACCACGCACTGCGGATCGTGCAGCACGACGAGCCTGTTCGTTCGGTGTCCGACGACCCGAATCCGTTCATCTCGTACCGTCCGCACTTCGCATGGGACTCCTTCGCTGCAGCCCATGGCCTGTCGACAGAGGAACGGATCGGGCTCGTGCGTTCACTCGACGATGCGGTGTCCTCGGTGGCGGGAACGGGCTTCGTCGTCACGCCGTTCGGGCGAGCCGACGCCTTGTCGAGCGCGCTCGGGTTCAGCGCCGACGGGGGCGTGTGGATCAAGGACGAGACGCACCAGGTCGGAGGCAGTCACAAGTCGCGCCATCTGTTCTCGGCGATGCTGCACCTGCTCGTGACCGAACAGACGGGCTCGGCGACGTGGAGCGCCGTAGATCGGCCACCCCTCGCGATTGCCTCGTGCGGAAACGCCGCGCTGGCCGCTGCAACCCTGGCCGCAGCCGTGCACTGGCCGATCGACGTCTTCGTTCCGCCATCGGCCGACCGACTCGTCGTTGCACGGCTGGAGATGCTCGGCGCCACAGTCACCCACTGCCCGCGACGCGAAACAGATCCCGGCGGTGACCCGTGTGTGCATCGCTTTCGCGAGGCAATCAGACGTGGCGCGATCCCGTTCAGCGTCCAAGGGCCGGACAACGCGTGGTGTCTCGACGGCGGGCGCACGATCGGCTGGGAAATGAGCACCGCTCGTCCCGACCATCTCTTCGTGCAGATCGGAGGGGGAGCGCTGGCGCGGTGCGTGGTCGGGGCGCTGGCTCAGACGGGACCTCTGCCGAAGTTCCACGCGGTGCAGACAGAGGCGTGCGCGCCGCTGGCCCGGGCCTGGAAACGCGCGAACGCCGGAGACGGTGGCGTGGCATCGGCAGCGTCGCACTGGCGTGAGTACATGACGCCGTGGGAGCACGTCGGCACATCGGCCGCCGACGGGATTCTCGACGACGAGACCTACGACTGGATCGGCGTCGTCAGCGGCATCCACGCCAGCCACGGTGCGCCTGTCATCGCCAAGGAGTCCGAGATCCTGGCGGCCAACGAGCTCGGCAGACGGCACACCGACATCGTCGTCAGCCACACCGGGAGCGCCGGTCTGGCTGGGCTCTTGGCGATTCGCGATGTCATCAGCAACCATGAGCGGGTCGGCATCATCTTCAGTGGTGTCCAGCGCTGAAGACGAACTCGATCAGCCGGAGAGCGAGTGCAACTCGTCGGCGAGGTTGCGTCGCGCCGGCTGTTCGCGTGCCGACATCGGGGCCGTCGTGAAGATCGTGTCCCGCGCGAGGAACGAACGGATCACGGCCGCCCGACCTGTGCGCCACCCGGCGTCGTCGACGAATCCGTACTCGAGTCGGACACCGCGCACGTATTGGGCGTAGCTATCGGGATCGGATCCGAGCACGGCGAGGTCGGCGTCGAGGAGCACCTCTGCCTCGGACGAGGTCGCGTCGTGGCCCGCGGTTGCGATGATCAGGTCGCGGACGAGCTCGAGGCGATCGGTGGTCCACCCGAGCCCCCGCAGTGCATCGACAGCGACGCTCGCACTCTCTCGCTCGTTCGTCGTCGAGGTCGGGTCGTAGACGACATCGTGGAACAGACCGCCGGCACGAATGGCCTCTGCGTCGACATCTCTCGGCTCGCAGAGCAGGATCTCGTCGATGTGGCGAAGCACCCACATCACGTGAGTGGCGTTGTGATACCGACGGTGGGGTTCCGCATGCCGTGCGACCAACATCGCCGACGTCTCTTCGTGGCCAGGGCCGG
>JAYTRT010000628.1:0-10953 GCA_043746045.1 Actinomycetota bacterium
GTTGGGGTTGGGGTTGGGGTTGGGGGTCAGAGCGTCAGGAGGGCGAAGTCGTTGTCGGTCAACCAATGACGGCCGACCTCTTTGACCGGCGCCCAGCGGTCGGTCAGGCGCTGGCCGGTCGGATCTTCGGGAGTGATCTGGCCGAAGTCGGTCGGCGTCGGTCCGCACCGGTCGGCGTGGGGCTGCAGCGCGGCCAGATCGAAGCCGTAGACCTCGGCACAGGCCAGACCGACCATCCGCCGCGTTTCGTCGATGGGGATGTCGTGGAACGTCTTCTGCAACCACGAGCGGGTGTGCGGCCAGGTGCCTTCAGGGTGTGGGAAGTCATTGCCCCAGAGGATGTTGTCGACGCCGATCTCGTAGCGCATTCCGATCTCACGGCGCTTCGTGTTCGACGCGCCGATGAAGCAGTTGCGGTCCATGTAGTCCGACGGCGGCATCGAGATCGCGCCACCGAACGGGTCGACGCCGAGCTTCTCCGTTCCCTTCTGGCCGAGGAACAGACGGTCCCAGAACCAGAGCTGGGCGGGCAGCCACCAGCAACCTGCCTCGGTGACGCCGAACTTCAGCCGTGGGAAGCGCTCGAACACGCCGGACCACAGCATGAACCACAGCGGCCGCGCCGGCCACCACGTGACCTCGCTGACGTAGATACCGAGGTGATCGCCGAATTCGTGCCGTGGCGCCGGGCCGCTGTGGGTGACGACCGGGAGATCGAGTTCCTGACACAACGCCCACACGGGGTCATAGCAACGGTCGTGATACGGCTTCTGGTCGACCCACATCGCCGGGATCATCACGGCACCGAGCCCGTCGGCCTTGATCCGCCTGATCTCGCCGAGCACGTCGTCGATTGCTGCGGTGATCGGCACCAGCGCCACACCGCGCCGGCGCTCCGGACTGTTCGAACACAGATCGGCGAGCCAGCGGTTGTGGGCCTGGGCGCCGGCCAACCCGAGCTCGGGGTCCATGTCGCCGCTCAGCCCGAGACCTGCTCCGAACGGCACACACGTCCGGCTCTCGACCGCGTCCGCATCGGGGAACACGACTTCACCGGCGACACCATCGCCGTCGAGTTCGACGTCTCGGCGAGTGGCGTCCCATCCGCTGCGCAACGCTTCCTCGTGCTCCTCGAACCACTTCTTGGCGTAGTCCTCGTTGCGCACACCGAGCTTGGTACTGGCCTCGAGCGTCGCCGCTCGCTCGGACAAGAACTCGTCGAACCTGCCGTGGAACCTGGTCGACAGATAGCTGCGGTACTCCTCGGTCGGCAGGCCGGCATGGCTGTCGGCGGAGACGATGACGTACGGGTCGTTCGGGTTCATGAGAGTCCTGTCGAGGAGAGATCGAGGGAAATTCGAGGGCAGATTCGAGGGAATTCGAGAGCAGAGCGTCGGGTCGGGTCGGCAGCAGCGTCAGCCGGGGACGGCGCGTAGGTACGAGGGATTGGTGCGGTGCAGCAACGAATCGGTGCGGGCCAAGAGCTGCGCGTCGCCGCGGTCGCTCTGGGGATGGATCCAGAAGTCGCCGGCGAGGATGCCACCGACAACCCGCTCGGCCACTTCTTCGACGGGCGTATAGGCGATGTCCACGCCGGCGGCTTTCATCTGCGCCTCCAACGCTTCGACGGTGGTGTACGGGGTCGTGCGCGGGCGCTGTTTGGCGAACTCGTCGGTGCGACTGCGCCACGATTCGAACAACCCGGTGCGCAGGATGTGCGGCCCGGGGAACAGCACCGATGCGCTGACCGGTGACCCGATCTCCTGCAACTGTCCGTACAGGCATTCGGTGATGGTGACCACCGCAGCCTTGGTCGCCGCGTACTGCGGAGTGCTCGGGAGTGGCGAAACTCCCCCGTTACCAGACGACGTGTTGACCACGTGACCCTCGTCGCCCTGCTCCAACATCACCGGCACGAACGCGTTGATCCCGTGCACGACACCCATCACGTTGACACCGATCGCCCAGCGCCAATCGTTCAGCTCGTGCTCCCACATCTTTCCTTCGGCACCTGCGCCGATGCCAGCGTTGTTGCAGACGACGTGCACGGCACCGTACGCCGAGAGGGTGGCATCGCGCAGCGCCTCGACAGACGAATAGTTGGTCACATCGGTCGGCACACCGATGATGGCCAGCCCGTCGCCCTGACATTCGGCGACAGCCTTCTCGAGCGGCTCGGCCTGCACATCTGCCAGCACGACACGCATCCCGGCGCGGGCAAAACGTTCGCCCATCGCACGTCCGAGGCCGCCGGCGCCTCCGGTGACGACTGCGACCCGATCGACAAGTGTCTTCACAGTCGGTTCCTCATCTCGGTCACTCGGTCCCGATGACGGACAGGTCGTCGTAGCGCTGATGCACGAACGGCATCACCCATTCACCGGGCACAGTGCGGACGATCTCTCCGTACTGCTTGCTGCTGCGCTCGGCGAACTCGATGTACCGCACCGTGCGGACGGGCAGATCGGCGACCGGGTCGAACTTCGACTCGCGCAAGGTGATCTGACCATCGACGACGAAGACCGAGCGGGTCTTTTCCTCACGGTGACAGTGGATCAGCGACGGGTCGGCGTCGAAGCCCTTCCCGGCAGGATCGAGCAGGAATTTGTAGTAGAAGTCGGTGCGCCTGCGGTCCGGTGTCAGCGCCGCCGCGCCCGTGATCCGGCCGGTGATCTCGACGAAACGGACACCCATCCGTTCGAACCAGCCGTGGATGGCATCACCTTCGTGTTGCAGTGTGACATCGGCCAACTTCTTCGGTTCGCCGTACGTCTCCCGACCGCCGACCACCGCCTGTTCGGTACTCATCGGCATCACGAGCGGGTACCCGCCGAGCAGATCGCCGTGCATCGCCTCGACCGAGAACGTCCCGGCACCGAACGGTTGGCGGCCGTGGCCGATGTCGACGCTGGCGAAGGTGACCCGCACGAGCGGCGAGGTGCTCGGTGTGAGGGGCTGCGGCAGCACAGCGGCGATCGCCTCGGGATCGGTCTCGTAGACGGCGGTCAGTGTGGTTGCCCACGTCTCGACCGTCGTTGCCTCCAACTCACGATTCCGCAGTTGATCGGGCGACTTCGCCCCGTATCTGATCGTCCCCATGTGATACCCCCGTATCGGTGCTGTTCGTACTGACCTTGGTTGTGTCAGCGCGCGCCGTAGCCGGCGAGTGCTGGACATTTCTCGGCGACGAGCGGTACGTCACCCGGTTGCAGCGGCCGATCGATCTCGCTGACGAGCGGTCCGATGCGCGCCGCCACCGGAGCCAACGCAGCGAGGTCGAACCCGTAGAGACGGGCTGCGTTGCCGCCGAGCATCATCGCCGTCTCGTCGTGCGGAACGCCGGCGAACGCAGCGCGCAAGGCCTCGTTGGTGAACGGCGTGCTGGCTTCCTTGTGCGGATAATCGGTGCCCCACATGATCTTGTCCAGCCCAACGGCATGCCGGAGCGGAACTTCGGTCGGGCGGATGAAACTGGCGCCCACACTGCACTGCCGAGCGAAGTACTCGCTCGGGCTGAGCGACAAACGGTCGGTGACCGGCTTGCCCCAGACGTGCTCCTGCGAGCCGACCGCTGTCCGCATCCGGTGGAAGAAGTAATCGAGACGAGCGAGTTCGTCGGGGATCCACGACGTGCCCTGCTCGGTGAACACCAGTTGCAGATTCGGATGCTTCTCCAGCGCCGCCGACACGATCAGGTGGGCCAGCGCCCTGTGCGAGAACCACGTCACCTCGAGCAAGAAGATGACCGGCGATTCGCCGGCCTCCGTCATCGGCGGGCTGGCGCTGCCACCGTGGTGGTTGATCGGCATCTCCAGGTCTTCGCACACTGCCCACAGCGGTTCGTAGTAGCCGCCGTCGTACAGCTCGGGCAGTCCACAGTTCGGGGGAACGCCGGGCAGCAGGATGCCACCGGTCAGACCGGCCTCCTTGGCCCACTTCACTTCGGCCACCGCTGCGGGAATGTCGCCGAGCAGGATCTGGGCGATGCCGGCCCGGCGGCCAGGAACCTCGCTGCAGAAGTCGGCAAGCCAACGGTTGTGCGCCTGCAGCCCCGCCCACCGTCGCTCGGCATCGCCGGCGTTCTGGGCGGGAGGCTGGAAGGTCAAGGTCGACTTCGGATAGAAGGGCGGAATCGTGTTCGGATAGATGACCTCGGCGGCCACGCCGTCGGCCTCCATGTCCGACAGTCGCCTGGCCGAGTTCCAATTGCGTTCGCCGAGCTCACCGAGCAGGTCCTCGTACTCGATCACGTACGATCCGGCCCACGCGTCGAACTCGTCATGGAAACGCTCGGGCAGGTACGGCCGGTAGTCGAGCAGCGCTCCGCCGCCGTGACAATCGGCCGAGATCAGCGTATAACGATCGGATTCTCGGAGGTCGTCGTGCATCTCTGCGGCCATGTGTCCAGCCCCCAGCTGGTCGTATCACTGGGTGATACGCATGTTCGTTGTGTGATACAGTCTGCATCCGATCACCATGGCTGTCAAGACGATCCGATCCGTCCACAACGCTCTCGTCGTCCTCGAGGCGCTCGCCACGGCGCAGCCGATCGGGGTGTCCGCACTGGCCCGCACCGTCGATCTGGACAAGACCACCGTGCAACGAATCCTGCTCACCCTGGGCGATGGCGGCTGGATCCGCCAACTCGACAACGGCGAATGGACCATCACGTCGAAGCCGCTTCAGATCGGGACGCACTACACCTCGGGACTGCGTGAGGCTGCCCATCCCCACCTCGTCCAACTGCAGCGCGAGACCGACGAGACCGTGCTGCTGTTCGCACGCGAGGCAGCCACGATGGTGGTGCTCGATACCGTCGACAGCAGTCAGGTCTTGCGGATGACCGTACCGATCGGCATGGTGGTGCCGATCCGCCAGGGCGCAGCGTTCGATGCCTTCCTGCCCGATGCCGAACGATCGGCCCTCGTCGAGGTCCGACCCGCCCCGACGAGGTCGGCCCTTGCGTCCGTACGCGCGGCCGGCTACTTCGTGATCGACGAGATGTATCCGAATGCAATTGCAGCGGGGGCCCCGGTGTTCGACCGGCGCGGCGCTCCGGTCGCGACGATCACCATCGTGGCACCCAAGGCTCGAGTGACGAAGGTGGCGGCGAGGAAGCTCGGTGAGGCGGCGGCGCGAACAGCCGCCCTCGTCACGCTCGCAACCACGGGATCACGCGGATCGCCCGAATCATCCGAATCATCCGAATCATCCGTCTAGGAAGGTCTCGGAACGCACGATTCAGCGATGTCACACGCGTGTCACGCAGAGAGGAGGTACCTGTCCTCGACCCGAAGGAAGTCCCAATGCGTGTCATCAACTCGTTCAATCGCACCCGATGGAGCGCCGTCGGCGCAGCCGTCGCCATCACGGTCAGCGCGGGCCTCACGCTTCCGAGTGCCAGCGCCACGAACACCGACGGCGGAGGCGCCGGCACGGTGTTCGTGCCGATCACCCCGTGTCGCCTGTTCGACACCCGCTCGGCATCGACCGTCGGCCCGCGCACCACCCCGCTCACCAGCGGCGAGACGTACACCCAGCCGGTCACGGGTGCCAACGGAAACTGCAGCATCCCGACTTCGGCAACTGCAGTCTCGATGAACGTCACCATCGTCAATCCGACGGCGACCAGCTTCCTCACCGTCTGGCCCTCCGACGCCCCGCAACCGCTCGCCTCGAACCTCAACTGGCTGGCGGGCGGGCCGGCGACGCCGAACAAGGTCGACGTCAAGCTGTCCGCCGACGGCAAGATCAAGCTGTTCGACAACGCAGGGTCGGTCGACGTCCTGGCCGACGTCGTTGGTTACTACGCCGACCACAACCACGACGATCGCTACTACACCAAGCCCCAGACGGACGCCGCCATTGCCGCAGCCGTTGCGCCGAAGCCTGTCAGCCTGCAGATTCCAGCGTCAGCGTTCCAACCGACCAAGGGCGCCGAACTCGAGTTCATCCACAACTGTGCCAGCAGCATCAAGCCGGAGGGCACGGCCCGCCTGCCGATCGAGCTGCCGATCGGCTCGCAGCTGGTGTCGGTCAAGGTCAACGTGTTCGACGGCGGAGGTGCCGCAATTGATCTGCCATTCACGTTGGATCTCAACCGCTACACCCTGACCATCGTCGGGAACAGCGCACCGACGACCCTCGCCCACTTCACCGGCGGCGGACTCAACGCGAACACGGCGAACGTGATGCTCACGCCAGCGATCACCGACCAGGCGATCGAGGGATTCACCTACGACGTCGACATGACCGGCTTCACGTTCTACACGGCCGACGGGAACGCATTCTGCAGCGCTGTCGTCACCTATCTGCCACCGAACTGAGGCGTCAGAACATCGGTTCCAGGCTGTTGCGTACCTTGCCGCTGAGCGATCTGCCGGGGAAGATCTCGGCAATCAGCACTTCGATGTCGATCAGGTCGGTGATTCCGAGGCGTGCCGCAACGATGCGGATGTCGTCGAGGTCTTCCGGCCTGATCGGGGCGAGCGCCTTCATCGCCAGCATCTGCTCTGCGCTGATCGAACGGACATCGAGGTTCGGAGCGGTCCACAGCGGGATCACGTCGTCGGCGAAGTCCTTGGCCAACGAGGCGGTCGCCTGATCGTTGATCCAGTGCGCCGGCATTCCGACCACCTTGCCGACGTCACGAGCTGCGCCGAGAACGAGACCTCGAGGCGTGGGCGCAGCGTCGACATGATCAATCTCGGTGCGTGCGTCGAACGCGAACATCATCGACGCATCGCCGAAGAGGACGACCGTGGCGTCGACGCCGCGTTCGACGAGCCGCGCGGACAGTGAATCGAACGCTTCTTCGACTTGGGAACGGGACATCATGCCGGGAGTGTACGGACCGTGCGGGCGACAGATCGAGGGGTTTCCCCGATGCGGCGGCCCGCACCCGCGTTGCATCGTGACACCAGCCCGCCCCGGGCCACTCGAGGAGGAAGTCATGCTCGATCGAACTCGCTGGACCGCGATCGGAGCGGCCATCGCTGTCACCCTGGCGGCAGGTGTCGCTCTGCCGGCCGCTCAGGCCGCACAGCCATCGGACGGCGTGGTACTCGTGCCGATCGTTCCGTGCCGCTTGTTCGACACGCGGCCGGCTCCGGACAACGTCGGCCCTCGCGCTCAACCCCTCGGCAGCGGCGAGATCTACACACAGCAGGTGACGGGCCCGAACGGCAACTGCAACGTCCCGGCCAGCGCCACGGCAATCGCGCTCAACGTCACGACGGTGAATTCGACGTCGGCCAGCTACCTCACACTGTGGCCGGCCGACGCCTCGCAGCCGCTGGCATCCAATCTCAACTGGGTGCCAGGATCGCCGCCGACGCCGAACAAGGTCGACGTGAAGCTGTCGGCGGACGGCAAGGTCGACCTGTTCAACCACACCGGCAGCATCGACGTGCTGGCCGACGTCGTCGGCTACTACACCGACCACGCCCACGACGACCGGTACTACACCAAAGCTCAGGTGGACGCGATGATCGCCGCAGTCTCGAACGGTGGTGGCGGCGGCGGTGGCGGGACGACCACGCGTGAGGACTCCTACAACGGCGGCAGCATCCGCTTCGACAGCGCCACCTACATCGGGATGAACACGTTCGACGGGTGCTCGCAGCCAGTCAGCCCCACGTTCAGCGTGTACGGGTTGGTTCCCCTCATCCTGCCGGTCGGGGCCACGCTCGATTCGGTCTTGGTGTCGATGATCGAGAGCTCCGCCAACGTCACGTACCGGATCGAGATCTGGAAGCGAACGAACGCGTTCTTCAACGCCACCGAGTCGGCCATCTCCGGGCGCGTCGTCGGGAACCAGGTCTCGAGCAAGGAGGTCGACTGGAAGTTCACGTTCGCCACACCCGAGGTCGTCGCCGAGGGCGAGTCCTTCTACGCGAGGATCCAGTTCCTGAAGTCGGGCACGCTCGACACGAATTCGTTCTGCGGTCTGAACGTGACGTACCACCTGCCTTCCTGATCGGTCCCGAAATGCGGTCCGAAAGCGACGAAACCCAGCAGGTGCCAGCTCCTCGAGGGGCCGGTCCTGCTGGGAATCAGCGTCGTACGGGATGCCCGCTCTGTGGGACCGTCAGCCGCCGCTGACGTCGGACACCTTCTGCTTGCCGGCTCCGAGGAACGGCATCATCTTGCGCAACTCGGCACCGACCTTCTCGATCTGGTGCTCGGCGCCTGCAGCGCGCAGTTCGTTGAACTTGACGCGACCGCTCTCGCTCTCGGCGATCCATTCCTTGGCGAACTTGCCGCTCTGGATCTCCTTGAGGATCTTCTTCATCTCCAGCTTGGTCTTCGCGTTGACCACGCGAGGGCCGCGGGTGACGTCGCCGTACTCAGCGGTGTCGGAGATGCTGTAACGCATGCCGGCAATGCCCTCTTCGTACATCAGGTCGACGATCAGCTTGACCTCGTGGAGGCACTCGAAGTACGCCATCTCGGGCTGATACCCGGCCTCGACCAAGGTCTCGAACCCGGCCTGGACCAACGACGTCACGCCACCACACAGCACGGCCTGCTCGCCGAACAGGTCGGTCTCGGTCTCTTCGGTGAAGGTGGTCTCGATGACACCGGCGCGTGCTGCACCGATCGCATCGGCGTAAGACAGGGCCAGATCGTGGGCCTGACCGGACGCATCCTGCTCGACCGCGATGATGGCCGGCACGCCGCCACCCTCGGTGTACGTACGACGGACCAGGTGACCGGGGCCCTTCGGGGCGATCATGATGACGTCGATCAGCTTCGACGGACGGATCCGCTTGAAGCGGATGTTGAAGCCGTGGGCGAAGGCCAGCGCCTTGCCCTTCTTCAGGTACTTCTTGACGTCGTTCTCGTACGTCTCTTTCTGCTCGGTGTCCGGCATCGTCATCATGATGACGTCGCCCCACTTCGCAGCATCGGCGATGCTCATCACGGTCAGGCCGGCGGCCTCGGCCTTGGCCTTGCTCTTCGAGCCTTCGCGCAGACCGACGACGACGGGCACGCCCGACTCCTTCAGGTTCAGCGCGTGGGCGTGGCCCTGCGACCCGTACCCGATGATCGCGACCTTGCGGTTGCGGATGATCGACGAATCAGCATCCGCCTCGTAGTACACCTTGGCTGCCATCAGATTGCTTTCCCTTTCACAGCGCGAATCCGTGCTTCGCGTTCTAGTTTGGGCAGCGCGACCCGACCGGTCCGCTGCAATTCCACGATGCCGTAGCCGCGTAGAAGATCTTCGAAATCATCGAGCTTGTCCGGGTTCCCGTCGAGGCTCACAGTGATCGCTTCGATTCCGACGGCAAGGATTTTGCCCTCGAAGATGTTAGTGAGTTCCACGACCTGGCCACGATTCTCGGACGTGACCCGGACAGTGGCCAACAACAGCTCGCGCTCGACGCTGCGCCGCGGATCGAGTTCGCTGATCTTGACGACCTCGATCAGCTTGAACAGCTGCTTGACAACCTGTTCGACCGGCGCGGACTCGACATCGACCACGATCGTGATCCGGCTGAGCAGGTCGTCCTCGGTCGGTGCGACGGCCAACGAGAAGATGTTGTAGCCGCGACGGGCGAACAGACTGGCGACCCCGGCGAGCACTCCCGGGCGGTTCTGAACGAGCACGCTGAGGATGTGGTAGTTCGGCTGTGTGCCGGTGGACGCAACACTCATGGCCGCACCGTCCGAGCTTGCCGTGCTGTCCGACGTTGGTTGGCGCGGCCCTGAGCAAACGCCGTATCTGTGAATCGCTCGCTTCGCTCACTCATCGCAGGAACTCCTTGCGAGCCATCTGCGCCGGGGGCAACAGAACTTCGTCGTTGCCGGCACCGGCCGGGACCATCGGGAACACCTTCTCGGAAGCGGCGACACGGAAGTCGATGACCACGCTGCGGTCGTCGATGCTGTTCGCCTTGTCGATCGCAGGTTGCACCTCCTCCGGTGAGTCGACGCGGATACCCACGCAACCCATTGCCTCGGCCCATTTGACGAAGTCAGGCGTGTCCGGAGACAGGTAGACCTCGCTGTAGCGCTCCTCGTAGAACATCTCCTGCCACTGTCGGACCATGCCGAGGTAGCTGTTGTTGAGGATGCCGACCTTGATCGGGATCCGCTCCGTGGTGGCCGTGACCAGTTCCTGTGCCGTCATCTGGAAGCAGCCGTCGCCGTCGATCGACCACACGGTTGCATCGGGACGACCGACCTTGGCACCGATCGCAGCTGGAACGCTGAAGCCCATCGTGCCGAGGCCACCAGAGTTGACCCAGCTGTACGGGTTCTCGAACTTCCAGTATTGCGACGACCACATCTGATGCTGGCCGACGCCACTGACGAGGATCGTGTCCTCGGGCGCGCTGTCACGAATGGCTTCGAGGCAGAACTGGGGCTTCAGTGCCTCGCCCAGCTCGCTCATCTCGTAGCTCAGTGGGAACTGTTCGCGCCAGCCGCTGATCCGGCTCTTCCAGGCGCGAGTGTCGGCTTGCACCGATCCACCGTTGGTGAGGTCCTTGATCGCCTTGATCAGTTCCTCGATGACGAGGCGGCAATCGCCGACGATCGGCACGTCGGGACGGCGGACCTTGCCCTGCTCGGCCGGATCGATGTCGACGTGGATGATCTTGGCTTCCTTGGCGAACTCGCTGACCTTGCCGGTGATCCGGTCGTCGAAGCGGGCCCCGAGCGCGATCAGCAGATCGCTCTTCTGCATCGACATGATTGCCGAGGCATTGCCGTGCATGCCCGGCATGCCGAGGCACAGCGGGTGGCTGTCGGGGAACGCCCCGCGAGCCATCAACGTGGTGACGACGTGGATGTCGGTCAGCTCGGCCAGTTCTTTCAGCGCCTCCGCGGCGCGTGCCTTGAGCACACCGCCACCGACGTACAGGATCGGCCGCTCGGACTCGAGGATCAGCCGTGCGGCCTCCTTGATCATCCGCGGGTGGCCCTTCATGTTCGGGCGATAGC
>JAYTRT010000629.1:0-3549 GCA_043746045.1 Actinomycetota bacterium
ACTTGCCCCTCGGCGCGGCGGAGACGCTTGGTGAGATCGGCAACTGTCTCTTCGGGTAGCTCCACGAGGGTCCTTTGTCGGCGGTCCGATCAACCTATCGAACACCCCACGGGGTACCGCTGTGAATCGACGGGATCGACGATTCATGTGTGACGTGCGACTCTGCGGATGTCCGTTCTCGTCACACCCATCGTCGATATCGAGGTTGCGTCTGTATACCCCCCGGGGTATTGTGCATGGGCGGGATCCGCCTTCGACGAGGAGCCGAACAATGAGTATTGTCACCGAGGCGGCATCGCCCACCGAGCACGAGCCATCACTCGAAAATGACGAGCGGGCCCTGTTCTCGCGTCTGGCTGCGTCGATGGCTCGCCATCGTCGCGCCGTCATCCTCGCCTGGCTGATCGTCACCCTCGCTGCCGCCCCACTGGCGCTCACATTGACCACGGCCCTGTCGGGCGCAGGCTGGGATGCCAAAGGGTCGACCGCGGAAAAGGTGCGCAAGGAACTGCGCAAGGACTTCCCCGCACTCGGCGCGGAGAACCCCGTTGTCGTCTATCACCAGCCCACACCGATCTCGTCCGATCCGTCCGGTCTGAAAGCGCTCGAGGCGGAACTCGCCAAGGGCCCACGCGTCGTATCGGTGGCCGACCCGCTGTCGATGCCGGCCGACGCCGGGATGATCTCCCCCGACGGGCTCACGGCATTGGTACCGGTGCAACAGCGAATCGGTGTGGATGCTGATCGGCCCGTCGCCGCCGGAGAGCTCGGCAGCTTCGTCAACGGGCTGACCGTCGGATCGGGCGCGAAGGCAGACGTCACCGGTGAATGGCCCGTGTGGAGCGATTTCAACAAGATGAACGAGAAGGCGTTGCACAACGCCGAACTCCTCAGCGGACTCCCCACCTTGATCATGCTGTTCATCGCATTCGGCGCGATGCTCGCCGCAGGTATTCCGTTGCTGCTCGCGATCGCCGGCATCGCGACCGGGTTCGCCGCACTGCACATGCTCAGCTGGATCTCACCGATGTCGGTGTGGTCGATGAACTTCTCGATGATGATCGGTCTCGCCGTCGGCATCGACTACAGCCTGTTCATCGTCAGCCGCTACCGCGAGGAACGAGTCGAGGGCAAGACCGCGATCGCCGCGATCGAGACCACGATGTCCACCGCCGGAAAGGCCGTCTTCTTGTCTGCACTCACCGTCGTGCTGTCACTCTCGGCAGTGTTCCTGGTGCCGGTCATGGTGTTCCAGACGATGGCGCTCGGCATGATCCTCTCGGTGATCGCAGTCGCCCTCGCGGCGCTCACCCTGCTGCCCGCCGTGCTCGTCGCGATGGGTGACAGGGTGCTCGTCTCGCGCAACAAGAAGGACCCGGACATCATCGCCGAAGGACGCTGGGCGAAGTGGACCGGTGTCGCGCTGCGCCGACCCGGCATGGTCCTCACCATCGGCCTCGTCCTGCTCGGCACGCTCATCATCCCCGCGTTCGGCATGAAACTCGGGATGCCCGGCGCACGCGTCGTCGACACCGGCCGCACCAGCCGAGACGGCTACGACACGCTCGTCGCATCATTCGGACCCGGCTCCGCCGCGATCGCGTTGATCACCGTCGATACCGCCGACGCACAAAAAGTGGTCGACATCGCCAAGACCATCACCAACGTCGTCGACGCACGCACCGTCGCTCAACCCTCCCCCACCGGCCGCGTCGTCGTGCGCGTCACCCCCGGCACACCAATCGACAACCCGGCCACCGCCACCATGATCGACGACCTGCGAACACAACTCGATCACACCGTGCCGAACGCGCTCGTCGGCGGTCCCGCAGCACAGAACCACGACCTCACCAACGTGCTCACCGGTCGCGCTCCCTACGCGATCGGCATCATCCTGATCGTCGCCTTCCTCCTCCTGCTCGTCGTGTTCCGCAGCATCGTCATCGCCACCTTCTCCATCCTGATGAACCTCGTCACCGTCGGCGCAGCCTTCGGATTCGCCACGTTGGTGTTCCAACACGGATTCGGCACCAGCCTCATCGGCATCCAACACCAAGGCTTCGTCGACGCATGGGCACCCCTGTTCTTCTTCGCCCTCCTGTTCGGCCTGTCAATGGACTACCAACTGTTCCTGCTCGCCGCGATCAAAGAGCGATACCAAGCCACGGGCGATACCCGACGAGCGATCGGTGAGGGCATCGCCCGCACCGGCCGTCCCATCACCAACGCGGCAGCGATCATGATCATCGTCTTCATCGCGTTCGGCGTGACAGGACCCATCCCACCAACCGAACTCGGCCTCACCCTCGCCATCGCAGTCCTGCTCGACGCCACCATCGTCCGGGTGATGCTCGTCCCGGCCACAATGGCCCTCCTCGGTGAGAAGAACTGGTACGCCCCGAAATGGCTCCGAAAGATCCTGCCCCACGTCGACTTCAGCCACTGACCCAACCCGTCCCCGACCTCGGCGTGACGACGAGCGCTCTCTGCTTCACGGTGCGCTGTTCACGGTTCCTGACCAAAGACCCTGTTCACCGATACCAATCGGGCTGCACGATGGGTGTGAGGGCGCCATGCCCAGGAAGGCGACAACACGATGAACGAGGCCGGCTACGGCAAGGCAGTACTCGAAGAACTCCGCCCGCTGCACCGCGAACTCCGCCACGCGATTCCCGAGGTGTACAAGGGCTTCGGTGAATTCCATCACGCCGCGTTTGCGACCGGAGCGCTCGACGTCAAGACAAAGGAACTCATCGCGTTCGCGATCGGTGTCATTCAACGCTGCGACGGGTGCATCGCCTCGCACGCCGAAGGCGCCGCACGCGCCGGCGCCACACGGCAAGAAGCCGCAGAGGCAGTCGGAGTCGCGATGCTCATGAACGGTGGGCCTGCAACCATCTACGGCCCTCGCGCGTACGCGGCATTCTGCGAATTCGCAGCGATGCCAACGGCAACGCCGAACTGATCGGCGCCGGAACAGACCAACGCTGTGCCCGCTCGCATCAATCGGTAGGGAGTTCGTTCGCCTCATTGGATCTGGGTGCGACGACCGCAGAGGTCAACCGTCGGAACCCGAATCAGCTGCGCAAGATATTCGGGTTTCGACGCACGTTGGCGGGGCTGTGGCGTCGAGTCATGCACTCGCTGGCGTCGATACGTCCGCTACGGGTGCGCCGGTGTCGATGTGGACTCGGAGCAGTTTGGTCGAGTTGAGGAAGACGAGGAGGTCCGGCCCGAGGTGGATGATCGCTGCTTGGACATGCCCGATGAGGCCGAGCAGGGCAGCGGTGATGCCGAGAACGTGGACGACGCCCACGCCGACGAACAGGTTTTCCTTGATGGTCCGGTAGGCCCGGCGGGCGATGGCTCGGGCGAACACGATCCGGGACAGATCGTCGGTGAGGAGTGCGATATCGGCTGCTTCGAGAGCGGCTCGGGTTCCGCCGACACCCATCGCGATACCGACATCGGCGGTCGCCAGTGCCGGGGCGTCGTTGATGCCGTCGCCGACCATCGCGACTCGATGGCCGTCTCGTTGCATGGTGTGGA
>JAYTRT010000630.1:0-3535 GCA_043746045.1 Actinomycetota bacterium
CGCAAGTTCGTCACTGTTGGCCACCACTGATCCCACCACTCGCCGACAGTGATGCGACCCAGCCGAGGATCGATGAGCGCACCGCTCAGGCGATCGACCTCGACCAGACTGACGAATGCGTCGGCCTCGCGTTTGCGCTTGAATTGCTTCGAACGCTGCGCGCCGTCGACTGTGCGGTAACGCACCAGATAAGCCTTCGAGCCGCCACTCAAATGCTTCTCGACGATCGATGCCATCAGAGAAATCCTACGGTGCCAGGTGCACACCAGGTGCACAGACGGTGCAAAACCAGGTGGACTAGACAACACGAGGTGGACATAAAAGACCAGCTCAGAGCCCCTTCGGGCAATAAGCCCCTACGCTGAAATCCGCCAGATCGCGTTTGCAAGGTAGATGTCGTGGGTTCGATTCCCATGTCCTGACTCAGCACACCATCGTCTCCACCAGTAGAACACCAGCTCAGAGGGCATTTACAGCTGATGCTCCGGCCGGTCCGATCACTCCGGGTGCACGCCAGGTCCGCTCGAGGAACCGCAAAGTGCGTGATTCAGCGGTGCACGACCGCCGGCATTCGAGGAAACCCACGAGGCGACCACCCTGGCTCTTGGCCTGACTCATCGTTGAGGACGTGGCGGAGGTGGTCAACCTCGTTCACGCCGCAGGGCTGTCAGTTTTGCTTCGAGCCGGTGAGGGCGACCCAGGCGTTGTCCCAACGGTGGATCTGGATGTCGGCGAGCCCGGCCCACTCGCCGTATGAGCGCAGCTCGTCTCCGGATGAGACCATGCCGATGTGCGGCGGCCGCGCGTCGATCGGGTGTGACGCTGACAGGGCGAAGAACTGCTTGCCGTGGTCGGAGGTGATGTCGACATTGTCGAAGAAGCAGCGGCCGCCAGGACGAAGAACGCGCACAGCCTCCTTGACGTACGTGAAGCGATCCCATTCGAACAGGTGCATGAACACGACGGTGCAGTAGACGACATCGAACGAGTCGTCGTCGAGTCCGCTGAGACCGACCGAGAACAGCTCCTCGAACCGCACGTTGGGGAGCTCGCTGGTTCGTCGCCGGGCGATCTCGATCATGCCCGCCGAGATGTCGGCTCCTGTCCACGAGGCGCACTGCGGGGCCAACACCTTGCCGACACGTCCGATGCCGCATCCGATCTCGAGGATGTCATCGGTTGGATTGATCCCGATGTACTCGCGCAGAACGTCGACCGTGTGACGGGCGGTGACATCGAGCTCTGCTTCGTCGACGTAGCCGGCCACCGCGTTTGCTGCGTCGTCCGTCGTCTGGGCCAAGGCTGTCCAGGTCTCTTTGTAGTTCGAGCGATTCTTCAATCGCATCCGCTCCGCCGGACCGAGGCCCTCCGTTTCCGCGACGGGACCGTTGGTGCGCGGAGCCTCGGCTGACCGGTCGTCGACAAGCCGGTGTGCCAACGATTTCGACCGACGCCGAAGGGTCGACAACGTCGTTCTGGGGTCCGGCATTTTCACGTCGTGAGCATAGTGGGAGCCCGCCGAGCCACCCCGAGCGCCGCAGCCGGTCAGCCGAATCGGCGGAGCAATGACTGCCTTTGCTGGCGGAACGCGGACGACTGTTCCGACGTTCGGGGATCGTCCGGTGGCGTCGAAGTCGAGCGTGATCGCCCTCGGGTCATCGGCCGAGCTCGCATCCACCCCAGCGGTCAGCGACTCGGCAGTTCGATGCCGAACAGGCGGCAGGCGTTGTCGCCACTGAACTTGCGACGATCGTCATCGGTCTCGAACTCGGTGAGGAACTGTTGGATCGCATCGCTGGTCGGATGTTGGAAGGGATAGTCCGTCGAGAACAGAAGCCGGTCGATCGTGGTTGCCTCGAGAGCGTGACGGAGCAGCGCTGGGTTGAACATGCCCGAGCTCGTGATGAAGACGTTCGAGCGCACGTAGTCCGACACTTTCCGCTGCAGACCGGCGATGTGCGACAGGCTGTCGGCCCGGTCGAGCCAGAACAGGAGCAGCTCGCCCCAATGGCCGAGAACGATCTGGAGATCTGGGTGGCGATCGAAGGTGCCTCGGGCGATCAGGCGCAGCGCGGCCAGAGCCGCCTCGAGGTGCCAGCCCCATGCGAAGGTCGACAGGGCCAGATCGGTCATCGGGTCGAACCCCGAGTATGCGGCCGCCCGGATCGCGTTCGAAGGAATCTGGGGGTGGATGAAGATCGGTTGGCCGAGTGCGGACGCAGCGGCGAACAGGTCGTCATAGCGCAGGTCGTCGAGTGGTGTGTCGCCAGTGCGGCCGTAGACCATCGCCCCGACGAAGCCGAGTCCGGCCGCGCGTTCGAGCTCAGCCGCCACGGCGGTCGGCTCTGCCATCGGCAGCGTGGACATCGCCCGCAGGCGCGTCGGGTGCCGCCGGATTGCTTCGGCGGCGATGTCGTTCGTCTCCCGGCTGAGCGCGACAGCCTCGGCGGGAACGAGGGGACCCGTTGCCGGCGGCGCCACGCCCAGGATGTGCATGTCGATGCCTTGCTCGTCCATCGCTGCGATACGTGCGTCGCCGATGTCCTCCAGTCGAGCGAGGTGATCGCCGATCTCGTTGAACGCGAGGCTCGCGTCGCGGCTCCCGTCCGGCAGCGCCTCGAGCGCCGCCTTCAGTCGAGGCGTGGTCCAGTGCTCTTCGATCCCGATCAGTGCCATGCCCTGCTTCTCCATCGTTGATCCGAACTGACTGACGAGTCCGAACTGACTGAACACGTGTTGAGTGAAACCCTACCCGTTTGCTCAACGCTTGTAGAGTGAAATCCGTGAACGGGACCTCGAGAGATGCGAAGCGTGCACAGAGTGCTCGTCGAATCCTCGATTCAGCTCGCGAAGAGTTCGCTCTCCACGGCTTCGAGGGAGCGACCATCCGCTCGATCGCCGACAGGGCCGGAGTCGACGCGTCACTCGTCATGCAGCACTACGGATCGAAGGCCTCCCTGTTCGCGACTGCAGTCGAACTGCCCAAAGGTGACAGCCGTGCTGCAACAGAGCATCTCCTCGATGTCCTCGATGTGCGACTGACCGATCTGCCCCCCGAAACACGGGCGCTGGTCCGGTCGATGTTGACGGTTCCGCAGGCCGAAGCGTTCATGCGCGCGTTCCTGGAGGAGCGGATCGACAACCTCGCCGGCTCGCTCGACGGAGACAACGCCGAGACGCGAGCTGTGTTGATCGTCAGCAGCATCCTCGGCCTGACGATCGCTCGCCACTTTTTGAAGCTGTCATCGTTCGACACGCTCTCGAAGGAAGCATTGATGAGTGCGGCGATCGACTGGGTCAACGCTCTGTCGACCGACGCCCTGTCGACCGACGCCAACAGCGCGTGAACCAATCGGCAGCGACAGCGCGTGAACCAATCGGCAGCGTCGTCGGCGAAGCTTCTCGAGCGGGTGATTCGTGAGCGATGAGAACGGCCCGATCTAGCCCTGTCTGTCCGACAGTGATTTGGGTACGGTCGGGTGATGCGGGGATCAATTCGTCTGAGGTGTCTGGGTCTACTCCTGATCGCGGCGGT
>JAYTRT010000631.1:0-3527 GCA_043746045.1 Actinomycetota bacterium
CCGACGACATCGCCGACAGAGCTGCGTCGCGAACACCGGCGACCGAGGCCCACACCGCGTTGCTGAGGCCCGCATCCCATCCCAACTCGTTGCTGGTCGCCAGGTCTCGAGGCTCACCGGTGAGAACAGCATCCACGTAAACCGGGTCA
The DNA here is from genome assembly GCA_043746045.1 of Actinomycetota bacterium. Taxonomy (GTDB): domain Bacteria; phylum Actinomycetota; class Acidimicrobiia; order Acidimicrobiales; family Ilumatobacteraceae; genus WLMZ01. Next base: position 150 of record JAYTRT010000631.1, read on the forward strand.
TGGACGGCTGTGATCTCGTCGAGGTAGATCGGCGACGGAGCGAACATGGTCGTGCCAGGTATCGGAGCCGCAACGAGCGACTCGGCGATCGCCGCCGCCTTGCGGGTCGTGTCGAACGCAACCGTCGTGTCGCAATATGCGGGGCTGTAGAAGATGTTCATCCGGCGATGATCACAGATCGGCGAGCGACCTGTATTCAGGGGACCAGTGACATCGCTCGATTTCGGCTTTCAGTTCGGCGTCGGAAGCGGCCGGGGCCACACCTTCGTGCACGGCCTGGCGGGCGGCAGCGAACGCGACTGCGCGAGCGACGGCATCGCTCTCCTCGAGCGGGGGGACGAGGCCGGTGGCGTCGGGAGCGGACGACGCGAACTCGGCAACCGCGAGTGACGCGGCGGTGATCATGTCCGAGGTCACTCGCGTCGCGCCGGACGCAATCACTCCCAAGCCGAGACCAGGAAAGACATAGACGTTGTTGACCTGTGCGATGTGGTGGCGCACGCCGGCGTACTCGACCGGCTCGAACGGGCTGCCGGTGCCGATCAACGCCCGACCGCCGGTCCACTCGATCACGTCCGACGGGAGCGCCTCGGCGCGGATCGTCGGATTCGACAGAGGCATGATGATTGGTCGCAACGTCGTGTCGGCCATGGTCCGCACGACCTCTTCGGTGAACAGGCCCGGCTGTCCGGTGACGCCGATCAGCGCGTGTGGCGCCACACGACCGACGACCTCGGCCAGATCGATACGGCCCTCGCTGTCCGAATCCCATCCCTGCACCTCGGCGGATGGACGTGCGTACGGTAGTTGGAACTTCAGCACCTCGGCCTGGTCGTCGATCAGCAGACCCTGGCGGTCGACCAACCAGATCTGGCGTCGAGCCGTCGACGGATCGACGCCCTTGATCACCATCGTCGCCACCAGCTGATTGGCGATTCCGACACCGGCGGACCCTGCCCCGACGATCACCGTGCGCAGCGACTCGATCGGCGTCTCGCCGATTTGCATTCCGGCGATCACCGCTGCAGCAGTGACGGCGGCCGTTCCCTGGATGTCGTCGTTGAACGAGCAGATGTGGTCGCGATGGCGTCCGAGGAGTCGTCCGGCGTTGCGTTGCGCGAAGTCCTCCCATTGCAGCAGGACGCCCGGACAACGGGTGGCCAACACCTGTACCAATTCGTCGACGAGTTCGTCGTACTCCTGTTGATCGACCCGGCGGTGGCGCCGACCGAGATAGAGAGGATCGGACAAGAGGCTTTCGTTGTCGGTCCCCACGTCCAGCACGATCGGCAGGGTTGTCGCTGGATCGACGCCACCGACAGCTGAATACAGGGCGAGCTTGCCGATCGAGATGCCCATGCCGCCGACGCCCAGGTCGCCGAGTCCGAGCACCCTCTCGCCGTCGGTGACGACAACCACCTTGATGTCGCCGGTGGACTGGATCGCGTTGTCGATCAACGTGTCCACCCTGCCAAGATCACCGAGCGACACGTACACGCCGTGCTCGCGTCGGTAGATCCGTGACCATTCCTGACAGGCCAGACCGACCGTCGGCGTATAGATGATGGGCAGCAGCTCCGAGAGATGATCGGAGATGAAGCGGTAGAACAGCACTGTGCTGCGTTGCTGGAGCAGGCGCAGGAAGATGTGCCGGTCGATGTCGGCCGACTTGGCGTCGTACTCGACGCGGACCCTGATCAGCTGCGTCTCGACGTCTTCGACCACCGACGGAAGCAGACCGTGCAGACCGAACCGGTCGCGCTCGTCCGACGAGAACGCCGTGCCCTTGTTCAAGAACCGGTTGGACAGCAGATCTCGACCGCGCCGTTGCATCGATGTCAATCTACGGGGGTGCACTCCCGCGATGTTTGTGAGAGCGAATGACCGATGGCTGGCCGCTCGGCCGCAGCCGCGACGGCGGCCTCGACCGGGTGCCGTTGCCGACGGGACCGGGGCAGCTCTGGTTGTGCGGCAAACATGCGATCGGCCCGGACGTCGAGGCTCTCCTCGCCAGAACCGCCGAGTCCGACCGAGATCGTGGCGGATCGAGCAGCGTCGTCTGCCTGACCGAGGCATTCGAGATCGCCGACCGCTATCCGGCGTATGCGAGGTGGCTCGAATCGAACCGCACCGGACGTGCGATTCTGTTCCCGATTCCTGATCTCGACGCGCCCGAGTTGCACGCCGTGCTCGAATTGCTCGACGAACTACGCGACAGATTGGCTGCTGGTCAACGAATCGTCATCCACTGTGCTGCGGGCGTCGGTCGGTCCGGAACTGTCGCAGCGTGCCTGCTGATCTCGATGGGCATGACACGCGACGCCGCGCTGGCCCATGTCGCCGCTCATCGACCGATGGCCGGCCCACAGGTCGGGGCTCAGTTGACGTTGGTCGATGCTGTGGCAGACAGCCGGCTCGGCGAGACCCGCTGACTGTTCGTGACGATCGCGTCGACGATCTCGGTCCAACGGTTCCTCGGCAGATCGTGTCCCATGTCCGGCAACATCAACAGCCGCGAGCCGGGTACAGCGCGAGCCGTCGCCATGCCGCCCGACGGTTGCACCAGCGGATCGACCAGACCGTGGATGACCAGCGTCGGCGCAGTCACCGTGCGCAATCCACTCGTCCGGTCGGGGCTCGCCGAGATGGCCATCATCTGACGCATCGTGCCGGCCGGTGTGAAATCACGTTCGAACGCGCGCTGGATCATCGCGCGCTGTTCGGTCTCGTCGAAGTGTGGACCGCTGATCAGCCGAGTGGTCTCGACGCCGTTGTCCAACAGCTTCTTGCTGATCGTCCCGTCAGCGTTCGGTTGGCCGCCGAGCAATCGCGGCATCTTGCGAAGCAGGCTCATCGCCGGCTTGCCGTGCTTGCGGTCGCCGGTGTTCGACATGATCGAGGTGAGTGACAGAACCTTGCCGGGGTGGCCGATCGCGATCGACTGAGCGATCATGCCGCCCATCGAGACACCGACCACGTGGGCAGCATTGATGTCGAGGTGGTCGAGCAGGTGGGCCGCATCGTCGGCCATGTCCGACAACAGGTACTCGGCGCGGGCCATCCGGTGCGAGACGAGCGAAGCGAGAATGCGTGCGACGCCGGCCGGCTCGCCCGTGAACTTGGTCGACAGTCCGATGTCGCGATTGTCGAACGTGATCACCCTGAAACCGCGGTCGGCGATCTGGGCGACCAGATCGGGATGCCAATGGATCAGCTGGCTGGCCAGCCCCATCACCAGCAGCAGCGGAGGACCTTCGCCGGTGATCTCGTACTCGATGGACACCTTGCCCAGATCTGCGGTCGTCATGACTGCAGACTACGGAACACGGTGCTCGTTCGCAGCTGGTCCGATCAGCTTGGTGCGAAAAGCCTCGTCAT
>JAYTRT010000632.1:0-10859 GCA_043746045.1 Actinomycetota bacterium
TGCCAAGTGCAAAGTGCTGCTGCCGAACCGCGGTGCCGGAGCTGCAGGTGGCAACGGCTCGACAACGACGGTCGCGGGGTGACGTCGTGATCGGGAGAAAGGGACTCGTCAACACGACACTCGCCGCAGCCCTCGTCGTCGTCGGCTTCGGGGCGTACTCGACGGTCGGGACGTCGGCCGCCTCGACGGGAACCGTGACCAACACCGCTACAGCCACTACTGGCAACGTGCTGCAGACGGTGTCGGCCACCGGCAACGTGATCGCGCCGCTGCAGGCGGCAGCAACGTTCACACAGGCCGGTGTGATCACCAAGATCATGGTCAAACTCGGTGACGTCGTGACAGCGGGCGAGCCGCTCGCGAAGGTCGACGATTCGGCACAGCAGGCCGCTCTCACAGTGGCCCAGAACGGGCTGACCGCAACCCAGGCGGCGATCGCCAAGGCCAATGCCGGCTTGGCACCGGCCGATCAGGCTGCAGTGACGGTCTCCGATCAGCAGGCCGTGGCAGCGGTCGAAGCGGCGAAGGCGGGCGCCTCCGCCGCCGTCGTCAGCGCGGGACAGGATGCAGCGACCCTGCAGACAGCGGTCGACACCGCTTCGTCCAATCTCGCCACCGCGACGGCGCAGCTCGCGACCGACTCCCAGACCCTGGACGAGGACCAGAGCGCGTACGCATCGGCACAGGTCACCGCCGATCCGCAAGCGCCTCCTGGGGAGGACACGAACCAGGCAGCGCTGCGCTATCAGCAGGACCAGGATGCATGCACGGCGAAGACCACACCAGGCGACGGCGTCCAGTGCACCGACGTCGCGACCCTGAACCGGCTGCTTCAAGCGGTCAGCTCACAGACCAAGGCCACCACGTCGTCCAAGAACGCTGTCACCCAGGCCTACAACTCGCTCGTCTCGGCCAAGCGCAGCCGGGCGTCCGGAGCGGCCAAGGACAGCCAAGCCGCAGCAGCTGCTGTCCGCACCGTTGCGTCAGCGAACCTGAGTCTTCTCGGCACGACATCGGCCAACGACGCCAAGGCCGCAGGACCGGCCCCTGATGTGCTCGCCACGCAAGCGACCCAGCTCGCGCAGGCCCAATCGGCCGTTGCGACAGCGCAGAAGAACGAGGACGCAACGACACTGACGGCGCCGATCGCAGGAACGATCGTGGCGATCAACGGAACGGTCGGTCTCAGCTCGAGCGCGAGTAGCAGCGCCAGCTCATCGGCTTCGGGCAGCGGCTCCTCATCGTCGTCTTCTTCAGCTTTCGCGACCATTGTCGATCTGACCGGGCTCCAGGTCCGCGCCGGCTTCGCCGAGGCGGACGCAGCCAAACTCGTGATCGGACAGGGCGCCTCGATTTCCTTCGGCGCTCTCGCCAACGTGACCGCGACGGCGAAGGTCACGGAAGTCGATTCCCTGGCGACAGTGTCATCGAACGTCGTCACCTACTTGGCGACACTGACGCTCGACACCACGCCGCCAACGGTGAAGCCCGGCATGACCGCAACCGCATCAGTCGTGGCCGATCATCGCGATGGTGTCGTCAGTCTGCCGACGTCTGCAGTGTCGACACGCGGCACCACGGCCACGGTCACGGTGCGAGCCAAGACCGGCAAGGAAACACAGGTTCCGATCACGATCGGTCTCCGCGGTGACTCGTCTGTGGAAATCACCAGCGGCTTGAACGCGGGTGACGTCGTCGTGATCCGCACCGCGATCAGCGGTGGAGGCACCAGTACTCGGGTCGGGGGTGCCGGTGGCGGTGCAGGCACCGGAACCGCAACCGGGGGAGGCGGCGTGGCCGGCTTGCCGGTCGGGGGCTGACCCGATGGTCGAGACGCTCTTCCACGACCCGGTCACCGTTGCGGGGTCCCCCACGAAAAAGCCGTGGCCTGTCCTGATCCTCGACCGGATCGACAAGGTCTTCGGGGCGGGGGACACCGAAGTACGAGCGTTGAACAACGTCTCGCTGGTGGTCGAACGGGGCGAGTTCGTCGCCATCATGGGTGCGTCAGGAAGCGGCAAGTCGACGATGATGAACGTCATCGGTTGCCTCGACATCGCCACCAGAGGTCGGTTCCTCCTCGACGGTGTCGACGTCCGCACGCTCGACGACTACCAGCTGTCTCGCATCCGCAACCGCCGCATCGGCTTCGTGTTCCAGTCCTTCAACCTCATCCCGCGCACGAGCGCGTTGACCAATGTCGAACTCCCGCTCGTCTACGCCAAGGTGCCGAAGGCCGAGCGGCGACGCGTGGCCCTCGAGTCGCTCGATCTCGTTGGATTGTCGAACCGGATCGAGCACACACCTTCGCAACTCTCCGGAGGACAACAACAGCGTGTCGCGATCGCCCGAGCGATTGCCACCAACCCGTCGCTGATCCTTGCCGACGAACCGACCGGGGCTCTCGACTCCACATCGACTCAGGAGGTGATGGGCATCCTCAACGACCTCAACGCCGATGGACGCACCATCGTCGTCATCACCCACGAGGACGAAGTCGCCGCGCACGCCGGCCGCGTCATCCGCCTGCGCGACGGCGAGATCATCTCCGACACGCGTAACGCTCCGGTCCACCTCTTCGCCCCGCCGTCGCCACTATCGCCACCATCGCCACCATCGCTGTTTCTCATGGGACCGCCGTCGACACGTGTCGGGACGGGAACGTGAACTTCGAGAGCGTTCGCATCGCGCTGCAGGGAATCGTGTCGAACAAGCTGCGGTCCGCACTGACGATGCTCGGCATCATGATCGGTGTCGGTTCCGTGATCGTTCTCGTCGCGGTCGGCACCGGTTCGCGCCTTGCCATCGACAAGCAGTTCCAGAGTCTCGGGGCGAACACGATCAACGTCGTTGCGACACGCGGGTTCGGCGGCCGCGGTGGCAACACGGGAACGCAATCACGAGCGGTGCAGATCACTGCCACCGACGTCACCACTCTCCAGACTCCGGGCAATTGTCCGAGCTGCAAAGCAATTGTGCCCATCGTCAGTGCGAACGCTGTCGTCGGGGCATACCAGGGCAACACCTACACCGCTGCCCAGTTCCTCGGCACGACCGCCGATTTCACGCCGGTGCGCAGCTATCCCGTCAGTGCCGGTGCACCGATCACGGCCGACGACGTCGATTCCCGCGACAAGGTCGTCGACCTCGGCATGACCGTCGTGACGAACCTGTTCGGCCCAGGAACCACCGCCGCGTCGGTGATCGGACAGCCGGTCAAGTTCGGCAACTCGACGTGGACCGTGGTCGGCGTGTTCAGCCCCAAAGGCACCAACGGCACGCAGGACCAGGACGACATCGTCGTCGCCCCGTACACGGCGGTACAGGACAACCTCACCGGAACACAGACGTTCAACTCGATCACCGTGCAGGCCATCTCTCGAAACGCGACAGGCTCGGCCCAGACCGAGGTGACTGCCATCCTGGCAGGACTGCATCGCACGACGAACGGGGTCGCGCCGTTCTCGGTGCTCAACCAGGCCACCCTGCAGAGCAGCCAGGAACAATCGGCCAAGACGCTCACGGTTCTCCTCGGTGCGGTCGCCGCGATCTCGCTGATCGTCGGCGGGATCGGCGTGATGAACATCATGCTCGTCACGGTCACCGAGCGGACCCGTGAGATCGGCGTCCGGCGAGCGATCGGTGCTCAGCGCAGCGACATCCTCTCGCAATTCCTGATCGAGGCCGTCATGGTCTCGATGCTCGGAGGTCTGCTCGGCGTCGCGGCAGGTATCGCGGGAAGCCAATTCAAGATCGTCGGAATTCAGCCGGCAGTCGCGCTGTATTCCGTGTTCCTCGCCTTCGGAGTGTCCGTGATCACCGGACTCTTCTTCGGCCTCTACCCTGCGAATCGGGCCGCGACACTGCGGCCGATCGACGCGCTCCGCTACGAATAGCAAGGACCGACCGCCATGCACGACGTCACCGACGACCGCACCGAGCCCGGGCCGACACCCGACTCCGACGTGCCGACTGAAGCAACAGTTGCACTCGCTTCAACAGTGATGGACGACAGCGAGTCCGGCATCGACGCCGGCGACTACGAAACGCCCGAAGTACCCGCCCGCAAGCCGAAGATGTTCAACAAGCTGTCGGTCTGTCTGGCCTTCCTGCTCGCGGCGTCCGGCGGCTTCTACGGCGGTGTCTACATGCAGAAGCGCCACACGCCGGCAACCACCGCCGCGTCCACGCGCGGCGGATTCGGCGGCGGACGAAACGCGGCTGCTACGGCAGCCGGCGGCACCACGACCGCTGGCGCCACAGCAGGCGCTGGCGCGACCGGCGGTGCGGCAGCCGGTGCCGGAGGCGGCACACGCGGGACGGTCGTATTGGTCGATGCACCGAACCACGCGATCTACATCCAGGACTCCCAGGGCAACGCCATCAAAGTCGCTGTCAGCAGCGACACCATCATGAAGTTCAGCAAGACCACCACCGACCCCAACGACTACGCCATCGGAGCGACCGTGACCGTGATCGGCTCCACCGATGCAGCCACGGGCAACATCACCGCCACCGCAATCACCGAGGGCGCCGCACGCGGAGGCGGAGGCGGTGGTGGCGGAGGCGGAACTGCGACCGGCGGCCCAGCAACAACAGCATCGACCACGGCCGCTTCCGGCTGACCGGCCGCAGGAACCACGTCCGGCTGACCGAATCGGGCGACCGAACAAACTGGTCGCCGTCACGTCGCTCCGCGTCATTCACCTTCCGGCGCGATCGCTATGGTCGCGTTCGATGGTCGGCGATCGAGATCTGTTGGTGTTGATGCGGGCCATCGGTGACGGCGACCACACGATGACGGCCCGATTGCTTCTGGCCACGTCAGAATTGGCGACGGCGCGACTGGTCACGAATGCCACGACCACGACGTCGGCGGACTTCTTCCTCGCCCCGATCCATCTGCAGGTGTACGCGGGCGACAGTGCGTTGCATGTCGCTGCGGCCGCATACGACACGGTTCTCGCACGCACCCTGTTGGCCGGCGGCGCCGACGTACGGGCGACAAATCGTCGCGGTGCCGAACCGATTCACGCGGCCGTCACCGGCGTGCCCGGGTCGCGCTCATGGGCCCCTGAACGACAAGCGGCGATCATCCGTTGTCTCGTCGAGGCCGGCGCGGATCCCGACGCCACAGCCACGGGTGGGGTGACACCGCTGCTTCGTGCCGTTCGCAACCGATGCTCGGCGGCGGTCCGTGAACTGCTCGATCTCGGCGCCGATCCGACACACCACAACGACAACGGGTCGACGCCGCTCGACCTCGCCCGTATGTCCACGGGTCGCGGCGGAACCGGTTCGCCCGAGGCCAAGGTCGAGCAAGCGAAAATCATCGCCATGCTCGAAACTGCGGTCGGGGGAGCAACCGAACGACCCAATCGATCAGTGCCACGAGGATGAGATCGCGTGACCCGGTTCGCCACGCCGCTCAGTGTCAGAGCGGGCCGGGCGCGCAGACCGTCGCGTCGATCGTTGCGCTGAACGAGTAGGTGTCGTTGTTCACAGTGACCTCGTCGGCGCTGACATGACCGGCCCAATGTCCTCCGGGTGACGGCTCGACACGATCGAACCTGAGCATCACGCCCGCGTTGTCCGTGAACGCGCCGATGTCGGGGCGATCCTTCGGCGTGAAGACGATTCCGACATCGGTCAGTGGAACGCCGGTCACAGGAAGTTTGGACTGGCCACCGGTGTCGAAGTCGGCGCCGACCGCCGGCCTGACAGACGACAGTTCGTCTTTGCAGGTCGTGCCCGCTGGCAGGAAGTGGAGACGCCAGATCGATTCCGTCGTCTCCCATTGCACCAGTTGCACGGTGAGCGAGATCGGTTTGCTGGCGATCACCGCCCGAGTGCCGCCACCGGCCGGTGCCGAGTCCGGCGCCGAGGCACGTGTGGGGGTTGCCGCGACGGTGGCGGTCGGCGAACTGGCGATCGTGGTCGCTGGCGTTGCCTGGCTCGCTGGCGTTGCCTGGTTGGCAGAGCTGCCGCAGGCCGCAACGGCGAGGAGCCCGATCACCAAACCCGGTATTGGCGCTGCCTTGTACATCTCACCTTCTGACTTCGTGTCGAGTCGTTCGAAACGTCAGCCGCGTCGTCAGACGCGCAGCAGCCGGACAAGATCCTGTTCGCTCGAGAGCACGAGCAGCGGCAACCCGACCGTGACCGTCGTGATGATCAACGCGACCATGCCGATCGAACCGAGACTGTGACCGTTCAAGGCGATGCAACGTCGCGAGCGGGCCCAGACACCCCACCGGTACGCAATCCCTTGCGCGCCGATGAGTGCTTCGAATTCACACTTCCCTTCCTTCATCTCGTCCCCTGACACACGATTTCTGCGTTCCCCCCGGAACGTCGCGACTCACACATCATGCACTATGGCCGACCGCCGCACACGAGTCCGTCACCGCTCGAGCAAACCCGAACGTGTCGACGACGATCGGCCGGCGATCGGCCGGCATTGATCCCAGAGCGCTGACCACGGCGACCGGCCCTCCCCGCGGCGCTGTTTGTTCTCTCGGTTGCCGACGCGTGTGGCGCAGTACTGTGCAGGGCACTGAGGGTCATTGGCTGGTTGCCTCGCATGACTTTCGACGGACAAAGCGACTCCGACATGAAGTTGATCGAGCACGAACAAGAGGGAGCACAACGTGGTGATCGGGTGGGACGCGACTGACGTGATGCGATTGCTGGCGATCATCCCGGCGGCCTCTGCTCCGGCTCCAGCGGCAACGGCCAGGACGGTCACCCCGTCATCACCCGCCGACGTCGTTCCAGAGATTCCGCGCCCGGCACGACCGGTGTCGGTGACTCTGCCGTCTGCGATCAATTGAGGAACAATCAATTTCACGGTGTTCGAAGCGATGGCGAATCCAATGCTGCCCGGCGTCGGGTCGGTGGTCGTGGGGCGCGCCCAGCGGGTTGGGATACCGATGACCTGTCCGCCGAGGTTCACCAGCGCACCGCCACTGACGCCGGGATTGATCGACGCGCTGAATTGGATGGTCCCCGACAGGACGACGTCGTCGTCGGCGTTGATCGTGCGCCCGTTGAAGCTCACGATGCCCTCGGTGACCGAGCCTGAGAGTCCGAGCGGATTGCCGACTGCGAGCACGATCTGACCGACCTGCACGGCGGACGAATCTGCGAACACCGCCGGTGTCGGGTTCTGACGACGTGTGCGTTGGTGACGATGTTGCCCATCGCATCGAAGACAACGCCGGACACCTGCTTGTCGGAGGTCATGATTTCGACGACCGAAGGCTGCACCTGCGCAGCGACTGCCGGTAACTCGATGTTGCAGGATCTGGGCGAGAACACCCTCGGCGCCGGAGTCCGCGGCGGGTGTGCTGCGTGCGTACGCCGATGTTGCGAGGAGCGTTGCCAGGAGGAGTCGGGAAGGCAATCCGGTGTTGGCGAACCCGGATCGAATGGTCGGTTGCGCGGTCGACGTTCGTGTGCCTGCGTCGGGTCGGTGACCCCGGCTGGTTGGAGTTCGAGTTGCGGCGGCCTTCCTGCGCTGGGTGACTGGCGGTCTCGGGCACCGTGGCGACTCCGTGTCGTGCGGCGGGCGGCTCGTAGCCCATCGCCACCTCGAGCCGATTCGCTGCGTGGTGCCTGGGAGTGTCGTCGTCCGTAGCGACACTGAGACGGGAACCGATGTAGGGCGCGATGACGCGCACGGACGTCGCTCCGATTACCGCTTGTCGCGGACACATCGTGCTGTTCAAGGGTGACCATCAACAGTGAGGTGATCCATCCATCGTGTGACGCAACCAACGGTCCTGCCAATGGACTTCGGTCCTTCGTGACCTCTGAAGTACGCACACCGGCCAGCGCCTCCAGATTGTGCCGCGATCGCGAAACGACGAGCGATGACCAATGGCCCTATCTCCCTCGCTTGATGCATCGGATGATGGCCGTGTGAAGATCGAGGCGCTCAAACTCAGCAAGCGATATGGGGAAACCCTCGCCGTCGACGACCTCAGTTTCAGCGTGGCTGCCGGTCAGGTGACGGGTTTCCTCGGCCCCAATGGCAGCGGGAAGTCGACGACCATGCGGATGATCGTCGGGCTCGACGAGCCATCGTCGGGTGGGATCACGATCGGCGGGAAACGCTACGGCGAGCTGCGGTTCCCGCTCCACCAGGTGGGCGCACTGCTCGACGCGCATGCTGTGCACCCCGGGCGCAGCGCACGCAATCATCTGCTCTGGCTCGCTGATGCCAATGCCATCGCTCGCAGCCGGGTCGATGAGGTGCTCGCATCGGTGGGTTTGACCGATGTCGGCGATCGGCGAGTCGGCAGCTTCTCGTTGGGTATGGAACAGCGGCTCGGCATCGCCGCAGCGCTCCTTGGTGATCCGCAGGTACTGCTCTTCGATGAGCCGATCAACGGACTTGATCCTGAAGGAATCCTGTGGGTGCGGCACCTGCTGCGATCACTCGCCGGGGAGGGCCGAACCGTGCTCGTCTCCAGCCATCTGATGACGGAGATGGCGTTGACCGCTGATCACCTGATCGTCATCGGTCGCGGTCGTCTGTTGGCGACCGGGAGTGTCGCCGATTTCATCGAGCAACGTTCAGGCCATCATGTCCACGCGGTCACCCCCGAGGCCGACGCCCTCACCCTCGTCCTGCGCGACAAGGGCGCGATCGTCACACCCGATGGCACTGACGGACTCTCGATCACCGGTCTCGAATGCCGAGACGTCGGGATTCTCGCTGCCGGAGCCGGCCTCACGCTCTACGAACTCTCGACCCAACGCGCCTCATTGGAGGATGCCTTCATGGAACTCACTCAGGAACACGCCGACTTTCGGGCGGCCCCACGCGAACTGCAACCGAGCACGACATGACGCAGACCCTCATCCCCCGCCCCGTGACCAACGCGCCGGGACCGAACCCGACGAACGACACGGTGATGCCGACTCTGGCGACCGTGTTCAGGGCAGCGACACGTTCGGAATGGACCAAGCTGCGTACCGTCCGCTCGACGAGGTTCGCGTTGACGCTCACGATCATCATTTCCGTCGGCCTCGGCGCACTGTTCACCGCGCTCGCGGTCAGCAGATGGAACCATCGCACTGCGATCGAGGTCATCCGTTTCGACCCGCTGATGTGGAGTTTCGGTGGCCTCAACCTCGCGCAGTTGTCCATCGGCGTTCTCGGGGTGCTCGTGATGACATCGGAGTACGCGACCGGCGGGATCAAATTGACTCTCGGCGCGACCCCGCAACGGCGATTGCTGCTCGGCGCGAAGGTCGCCACGTTCAGCGCCGTGACAGCAGCGGTGAGCCTGATCTCATGCCTGCTCGCCTTTCTCGTCGGTCAGGCGATCCTCGGTCCGACTCACGGCGGTGTCTCGCTCAGCGACCCCGGCGTCCTTCGCGCCGTTGCCGGTGGAGCGATGCGTCTCGTGTTCATCGGTGCGCTCGCCGTCGGAGTCGGCGCTGCCCTGCGGCGCACGGCCGGTGCTGTCGCCGTACTGTTTGCCGTCCTGCTCGTACTGCCGGGTCTGGTGCAGTTGCTGCCGTCACCGTGGAACGACAACGTCACGAAATACTTGCCGAGCACGGCCGGAACGTCGATGTCGGTGCTTGTCCGCTTACCGGACCTGCTGTCACCGGCCGTCGGCTTCTTGGTGTCGTGCGGCTATACAGCGGCGATGCTGGTCATCGCCGCCGTGCTGCTCGAGCGCCGGGATGCGTGACGAGCCCGGTACCGACATCACGCACAGCGATTTGGTGCCGACGACCGCGCCCGTGAACGCCGGGTGGACGCGCCCGTCAAGCCCCACGCTGTGGGCACACCATCAGGAAATACCAGGTCAGCCCATACGCCGAGCCGAACGTGATGACAGCGTCGAGCGCCACATCCGTATCACCGTCGCGAGAGCTCAAGCCCGGCGCTCGCTGCACCGACGATCACGGTCAACAGGCTGATCCGAGTGGCCCCATCACTGGCCGGCCCGAACACCGGCAAGACCCTTGACAATCCGTAGGAGCGTCGATCGGCGCCTGGCGAACATGGTTGCGAACGAGCCACATTGATAGCAGAATGCAAGCGTGCCGAATGTCCTCGTACGTGATCTCCCTGACGAAGTACACGCGAGTCTTCAACGCCGCGCCGAGGCGGCCGGACAGTCCCTCCAGCAGTATCTCGCCACTGAACTCACGCGCCTGGCCTCGACGCCAACGATGAACGACGTGCTGGCACGCATCTCCCGCCGGCACGGTGGCCGAGTCGGACTCGATCGTGCTGTCGCTGACCTCGACGAACAGCGCGGGCTTCGTTGATCGTCATTGACGCTTCGGTGCTCGCCAACGTCGTGGGCGATGACGGGCCGGCCGGACGGGCCGCACGGGCTCGCATCGCGGCCGCAGTGCAATGGTCCGCGCCAGACCTCGTGGACGTCGAGACCGTTTCGGTCCTCCGCAGGCGCTGGCGTGCCGGTGACCTCACGGCGCGACGGTTCCGATCAGCCGTCATTGACCTCGTCTCGCTGCCGATCGTCCGTTTCCCGACCGGTCCACTGATGATCCGGGCCTACGAGCTCCGCTCGAACGTGACCCCGTATGACGCCACCTACGTCGCGTTGGCCGAAGCCCTGTCGTGCAAGCTCGTCTCGGCCGACCGCCGGCTGGCGCGATCGCCCGGCATTCGCTGCCACGTGGACATCCTGGTGTTCTGACCGGGCCCGACCGCTCCGAACTGCTGCCACTCGGCGACCACACGCGTATCCACGCGGCCGATCTGGAACCGTCAGGTACCGACCGGCGCCAACGCCAGAACTACTCGATACGCAGGCCAGATATGGCCCGGGCGATGACCAGCTGCTGGATCTCGCTGGTGCCTTCGA
>JAYTRT010000633.1:0-3515 GCA_043746045.1 Actinomycetota bacterium
TGATCGGGATGGCGGTCGCGCTCGAAGAACGGTTCGATGGTGAAGTCCCGACCGAGCTCGAGGACCTCGTGACGCTGCCGGGCGTCGGTCGGAAGACCGCGAATGTTATACGCAGCGTGGCATTCGGTTTGCCGGGTCTGGCCGTGGACACCCATGTCGGACGCCTCAGCCGTCGGCTCGGACTCACCGATCATGACGATCCCGTGAAGGTCGAGATGGACCTGAACTCATACCTTCCGCCTGTCGAATGGGGGCCGTTCAGCCTTCGCCTGATTCTCCATGGTCGACGTATCTGCGATGCCAAGAAACCCCAGTGTGGAGCATGTGCACTGGAAGAGATCTGTCCGTCCTCGCTGCTCCCGAAACGGCGTCCACGAAGCAGTCTGTGACCGATTTCCGGAGAACTTGCGTTGGCGAAATATGCGTGTATGATGACGACACCAACCAGGTTCCCGCCACCTGGTTTGCGGGCGATGCCGGGATCCGCCGCCTGGCATCGCAGTGCGACGGCCCCGCAAGGGGCCGTTGCCATTTTTCACCCTGCGTGGTCGGTTCGGCAGCTTTCCTGAACCTCAGAGGCGGGTGCTCAACTTCAGCGCCTGGCGCATTGCCCGATGCGCATTGCGGAGCGCTCGTTCGGCCTCGTGCAGGGCGGCCACGAGGTCCTCCGACGGTGTTCCGAGCAGCGGTTCGGCGAGGCTCGCAACTCGAGACCGATAGAGATCGATACCGTCGGCGATCGAGCCGACCTCGGCAGAAGAAATGGAACTCACGAGCGCAGTCTTACCCGCTGGAAACCGTTCGCGACATCCGCGAGCGGATCGCTAGCCTGCGTTCGTGCTGCAGATCCCCGTCCGCGATGATCTCAGCGCGCTCGAGGGCTATCACTCTGCGCAAGTCGCGGTACGCGTCCGGTTGAACACGAACGAGTCACCGTCGGCACCACCGCTGGCCTGGCGAGATGCGTTTGCGTCCGAACTGTCTCGTCTCGAATGGAACCGATATCCAGATCGCCAGGCGCTCGAGCTGCGGGCCGCGATTGCCGAGCAGCACGCCGTCGATCCGTCGCAGGTGTTCGCAGCCAACGGTTCGAACGAAGTGCTGCAGACGTTGTTGCTGACATACGCGGGCCGAGGACGGACCGTCGCGACATTCGAGCCGACATATCAGATGCACGGTCAGATCGCCCGGGTCATCGGCGCGACCGTCGCCGAAGGCGAACGGCGCGACGACTTCACGCTCGACCTTCATGAGGTGCGACGCGTCTGCGCCGAGTCGGCCCCGATCATCACGTTCCTGTGCTCGCCGAACAATCCGACAGGGCTCGTCGAGTCAGCGTCTGACGTCCGTGCGGTGATGGACATCGCGCCCGGACTGGTCGTCGTGGACGAGGCATATGGACAATTCGCCGATTGGTCGGCGATCGATCTGGTCGGCGAAGACGTTCCCCTCGTCGTGACACGGACATTCAGCAAGACGTGGTCGATGGCCGGAGCCCGCCTCGGATACCTGATCGGTCCGTCATCGTTGGTCCGGGAGTTGGAGAAGGTGACGCTCCCGTACCACCTCGATGCTGCCAAACAGATCGCCGGCCGCCTCGCGCTGCGCTTCGTCGACGAGATGGAGGAACGCGTCGCACACGTCGTTGCCGAGCGCGAACGGATCCAGTTGGCGTTCGGCGAGCTGCCGGTCCACTTCTGGCCGAGCGCCGCGAACTTCATCCTCTTCCGACCGTCCGACAGCGGGTCGTCGACTCGTCTCACCGGCAACCAGGTCTGGAAGGGATTGCTCGAGCGCAGTGTTCTGGTCCGCGATTGCAGCGGCTGGCCACGACTCGAGAACTGCCTCCGGGTGACGATCGGAACCTCAGCCGAGAACGACGAATTCTTGAGCGCACTGAAAGAGGTCTTGCGATGAGCCGTACAGCACATCGTTCACGGATCACCAAGGAGACCTCGATCGAGATCTCCGTCGACCTCGACGGCACCGGCCAGACCGACGTCACGACCGGCATCCCGTTCTACGACCACATGCTCGACCAACTCGGGCGCCATGGTGGCTTCGACCTGACGATCCACGCACTCGGCGACCTCCACATCGACACACATCACACGGTGGAAGACGTGGCGATCACGCTCGGCGAGACCTTCCGCGAGGCGTTGGGCGACAAGGTCGGGGTGCGTCGTTTCGCGAGCGGCCAATATCCGCTGGACGAAGCGCTGGTCGAAGTCGCACTCGATCTCTCCGGTCGGCCGTTCGTCGTCTGGCAGGTGGAGATCCCCGAGAGCCTGCCCCTCGGGTCGCCAGCGTTCGACCCGCAACTCGCCGAACACGCGATCAGCAGCTTTGCCACCGCAGCCGGCATCACGCTGCACGTGACCTTGAAGCACGGTCGCAATGCACACCACATCATCGAGGCGACGTTCAAGGGTCTGGCTCGGTGCTTGCGCGACGCAGTGCGGGTGGAAGGTGCGTCCTTGCCATCCACCAAGGGCGTCCTGTGACCACTTCGGGTCCGGTGCCGGGTGCGCCTGTGATTGCTGTGATCGACTACGGAATCGGCAACCTGCGGTCGGCTGAAAAGGCGCTGCAACACGTTGGCGGTGATGCTCGGCTCAGCGCCGACCCAGACTTCATCGCAGTTGCCGACGCCGTGGTGCTGCCAGGGGTCGGCGCATTCGGAGCCTGCATGAGCTCGCTCCGCGCCTGCGGCCTGGAGGACGCCGCGCTCGCGGCGGTTGATTCGGGCAAGCCGTTTCTGGGCGTGTGCGTCGGCATGCAGATGCTGTTCGACGGTAGCGAGGAGGACGCTTCTGCACGGGGTCTCGGAGTGATTCCCGGTGTCGTCGAATGGATCCCGGCGGGTGTCAAGCGCCCGCAGATGCAGTGGAACCAGTTGCGATTCGAACAGCCTCACGATCCCATGGTGGCCGGCCTCGGCGAGCACCCGTGGATGTACTTCGTCCACTCGCTGCACGGAGTGCCGAGCAACAGTGGTGACGTCGTCGCCACGTGCGAGTACGGCGTGTCGCTCAACGTCGCATTCCGACGCGACAACGTCTTTGCAACCCAGTTCCACCCCGAGAAGTCAGGGGTGTCCGGATTGGCCCTGCTCGCAAATTTCGTGAGGGCCGCATCGTGAGGGCCGCATCGTGAGGGTGGCGCGTGTGATTCCGTGCCTCGACGTGACCAATGGTCGGGTCGTCAAAGGCGTCAACTTCGTGGGCCTGCGCGATGCCGGCGACCCCGTCGAGCTCGCCGCCCGGTACGACAGCGAAGGCGCCGACGAACTCGTCTTCCTCGACATCACTGCGTCGTCGGACGGGCGCGACACGATGGTCGACGTCGTCCGCCGGGTGGCCGAGCAGGTGTTCATTCCATTCACGGTCGGCGGCGGCATTCGCAGTGTGGAAGATGCCAGACGGATGCTGCGCGCCGGTGCCGACAAGGTCAGCGTGAACACGGCCGCATTCGAGCGGCCGGCCCTGATCACCGAGATCGCAGCGGAGTTCGGG
>JAYTRT010000634.1:0-10808 GCA_043746045.1 Actinomycetota bacterium
CGATCTCGTAGGCGCCGCTGTGGTGTTCGCCGATCCACGCTTCGTCGTATCCGAGGTCGTCGAGCAGTTCGATCAGGTCCAGGTCGCGACGCAACTGCCGGGACGGATTGCCGGCCGGATCGTGATACGGGGCGATGAACGCACCGAATCGCGTCGGGCCCGCAACAGCGTCGGTGTGGCCGGTCGTGTCTGTCATGGCAGCCGACCGTAGTGTCGACCCTGCGAATATCCCTGTCCGGACGACGCAGCTTTGCTAGGTTTTCGTTGCGCTAGAAATGAGCGGATCTCTCGGTCGAGGGCTTTGCGTTCGGTTTCGCGGGCGATAGTATTGCACCTCGGCCCTATCGGCTCTGCGCGCACGCACAGGGCAATCTCGGGCCGTTTCGTCCGTCGCTGTTGAGGAGCCTGTTCTGCCCAAGCCCAAAGAAGACGCCATCGTTCTCGAAGGCACCATTGTCGAGTCGTTGCCGAACGCGATGTTCCGTGTCGAACTCGAAAATAGCCACAAGGTGTTGGCGCACATCTCGGGGAAGATGCGGATGCACTACATCCGTATCCTGCCCGGCGACAAGGTTCAGGTAGAGCTCACTCCGTACGACCTCACACGGGGCCGCATCACCTACCGCTACAAGTAAGTAGCGCTGCTTCACGTCGAAGCCCAAGAGTCAGAAAGCAAAGGGTCCAATGAAGGTCCGTCCGAGTGTCAAGAAAATTTGCGAGAAGTGCAAAGTCATCCGCCGGCACGGCCGCGTCATGGTGATCTGCGAGAACCCCCGTCACAAGCAGCGCCAGGGCTGAAGAACAGGATCACACGAACATGGCTCGAATTTCCGGTGTCGACATTCCCCGCGAGAAGCGGCTGGAAATCGCACTCACATACATCTTCGGTGTCGGCAAGCCGACATCGCAGAAGATCTGCGTCGATGCAGGCCTCGATCCGAACACACGTGTTCGCAGCCTGACCGAGGACGAGATCAACCGCATCCGCGTCGAGGTCGAGAAGCTGACCGTCGAAGGTGACCTGCGCCGCGAAGTGCAGCAGGACATCAAGCGCAAGATCGAGATCGGCTGCCTGCAGGGCATCAGGCACCGTAAGGGCCTGCCCGTCCGCGGCCAGCGCACGCACACCAACGCTCGTACCCGCAAGGGCCCGAAGAAGACCGTTGCCAACAAGAAGAAGGCCGTGAGGAAGTAGCGATGGCAAAGCCAAAGCCAGGTGGACGACGTCCCCGCAAGCGCGAACGCAAGAACGTCACCGTGGGCATCGTCCACATCAAGAGCTCGTTCAACAACACCATCGTCAGCGTCACCGACACTGCCGGCAACGTCATCTCATGGGCGTCTTCTGGTGGCGTCGGCTTCAAGGGCTCGCGCAAGAGCACGCCGTTCGCCGCGCAGATGGCCGCCGACAAGGCAGCCCGCGCAGCGATGGAGCACGGCCTGCGTCGCGTCGAAGTCCAGGTCAAGGGCCCGGGTTCGGGTCGTGACACCGCAGTTCGGTCCATCCAGAACACCGGCCTCGAAGTCACGTCGATCAAAGACGTCACTCCGCTGGCACACAACGGCTGCAGCCAGCCAAAGCGCAAGAGGAACTAAGCCATGGCTCGTTACACCGGACCGAAGGTGCGCATCTCGCGTCGCCTTGCTACCAACATCTTCGAGAACGAAAAGGGTCGCAAGGCCCTCGAGCGTCGGCCCTTCCCACCGGGCCAGCACGGTCGCACACGTCGCCGCAACGCCGGCAGCGAATACCTCGCCCAGCTGCAGGAGAAGCAGAAGGCGAAGTACATCTACGGCGTGCTCGAGCGTCAGTTCCGGCGGATGTACGAAGAGGCGAACCGTCTCCAGGGACCGACAGGCGAGAACCTCCTGCGTCTGCTCGAGACCCGCCTCGACAACATCGTGTTCCGCGCCGGATGGGCCGAGACCCGCCCGCAGGCCCGCCAGTTCGTCAGCCACGGCAAGATCCTGGTCAACGGCAAGCGAGTGGACATCGCCAGCTACCGCGTCGTCAAGGGCGACGTCGTCAGCCTGCACCCCAAGGCCCGCGCGATGATCGTGGTCCAGCACAACATCGACGTTCTCGACCGCAAGATGGTCGGTTGGCTCGAAACCGGCGACGAGGGCAAGCAGGTCACCGTCCGCGATCTTCCCCAACGCGAGCACATCGATGTTCCCGTTCGTGAGCAGCTCATCGTCGAGCTCTACTCCAAGTAAAGAGGCACGTACATGCTCGTCATCCAACGCCCAACCGTCGAGGCTTTCGGCGAAGAAGCAAACAACCGCCAGCGCTTCGCCGTCGGCCCGCTCGAACCTGGCTTCGGCCACACGATCGGTAACTCACTGCGGCGCGTGCTGCTCTCGTCGATCCCCGGCGCTGCCATCACGGCTGTCCGCTTCGACGATGCGCTCCACGAGTTCGACACGATCTCCGGCATCAGCGAGGACATCACGGACATCATCCTCAACCTGAAGGACATCGTCCTCACCAGCTTGAGCGACGAAGCCGTGATCATCCGCCTCGATGTCCGCGGTCCCGCAGAGATCACCGCTGCCGACATCAAGTGCCCGGCCGACGTCGAGATCCTCAACCCCGAGCTGCACATCGCGTCGTTGAACGCGAAGGGCCGCCTGGCGGTCGACCTCACCGTCGAGCGCGGCCGTGGCTACCTCAGCAGTCATCGCGAGAACGAGAGCCGCACGATCGGTGTCATCCCGATCGATGCGATCTTCTCGCCGATCCGTCGAGTCATGTTCGAGATCGAGCCGACCCGTGTGGAGCAGAGCACGAACTACGACCGACTGCTGCTCGACATCGAGACCGATGGTTCCATCGCACCTCGCGACGCCCTGGCTTCGGCCGGTGCAACGCTTCGTTCGCTGGTCGACCTCGTTGCCAGCCTCAGTGATGAGCCGCAGGGCCTCGAGCTCGGCGAAGTCGCTGCGAGCAGCGCCACCTCGCCGGATCTCGACCTCCCGATCGAAGACCTCGATCTGTCCGAGCGTCCACGGAACTGCCTCAAGCGGGCCCAGATCAACTCCATCGGCGAGTTGCTGACCAAGAACGAAGACGACCTTCTGAACATCACCAACTTCGGGCAGAAGAGCCTGGACGAGGTCAAGCAGAAGCTCGACGAGCGCGGCTTGACGCTGCGCGGCTGATTCAGAACTCTCAAGGACCGGAACCAACATGCCCGCTACACCACGCAGAGCCCGCAACTTCGGCGGCAGCTCGCAGCACCAGAGATTGATGATGGCCAACCTGACCGCATCGTTGATCGCCGCAGAAGGAATCACCACCACCGAAGCCAAGGCCAAGGCCCTGCGGCCGATCGCCGAGAAGCTGATCACCAAGGCCAAGAAGGCCGGCGACGATGCCGACCCGATGCGCATCCACCGCATCCGCCAGATCCAGGGTTACCTGGGTGACCGCGAGATGACGGCCAAGTTGGTCTCGGAGGTCGCGCCTCGCTACGTCGATCGCAACGGTGGCTATCTGCGGATCCTCAAGCTCGGGCCGCGCCAGGGCGACAAGGCCCAGATGGCCCGCATCGAACTGGTCTGACCTGAACATCGAAGTACAGAACATCGAAGTACAGAACACCGCAGACGCACAGCCTGCAATCGTGAACGAACCCGTCGCATCGCGGCGGGTTCGTTTCGTTGTCGCCTACGACGGGGCCGAGTTCCACGGCTTCGCTGCGAACGCAGGCGTGCGTACCGTGGCCGGTGTGCTCAACGAGACGTTGAGCACGATCACCCGTATCGATGTCGAGATCGTCGGTGCCGGCCGCACGGATCGCGGGGTGCACGGCTGGGGACAGGTGATCAGCTGCGACCTGCCGAGTGTGATGGACGGTCGATCGACCGATCTGGACAACCTCGTCCGGCGGGTCAACAGCATGTGTGGCCCACACGTCGTGATCCGTAGCGCAACCTGGGAGTCCGCCGAGTTCCACGCCCGTTTCAGCGCGCAGTGGCGACATTACCGGTACACGGTGCTCAACTCGTCTGCCCCGAATCCGTTGATGGCACCCTTTGCCTGGCATGTCTTCCGCCCGCTGTCGTTGCCGTCGATGCAGTTGGCGTGCGATCCGCTGATCGGTGAGCACGACTTCAGTTCGTTCTGCCGCAGGCCTCAGCGTGCCGATGACCAACCCGAGCCGTCGATGAGCCGCCGGGTGATGCTCGCCCGGTGGACCGACGTCACCGAGCAGATGGAGGCGCTGACCGACCAACGCGTGTTGCGGTTCGAGATCCGCGCCAACGCGTTCTGCCATCAGATGGTTCGTTCGATCGTCGGGACGATGATCCAGGTCGGGATCGGCAATTGCCACGCCGGTGACATCCGCAGCATCATGCTGTCCGGTGACCGGCGCGCTGCACCGAATCTTGCGCCGGCTCACGGACTGACCCTCTGGGACGTGGGCTACTGAACCGCCTGCTCGCTACTTCGGCCGGCGCGGGTAGTAGTGCTTGATGTACGCGCGGAGCCGCCAGCAGCCGTAGCCGACGAACATCACACCGAGCAGTCCACTGAGAATGCGTCCGATGATCACATCAGAAGCCAGAACGGCGAGCATGCCCGCAGGCTAACGTCGCGGCGATCGCCGCAGATTTCGCGGTCGACTGATTGTCGATTGCCGCGCGACGCCCCTATCCTTGTCAGGTTCCTGGCCTCGTTGAACAACCAGGCGGCAGCCGTTCGGCGCCCACGATGGAGCCGTTCCGTAGAAAGCTCGATGATGCGTACGTACACACCGAAAGCAAGTGAAATCATCCGCGCCTGGCACGTTATCGATGCCGAAGGTCTCGTCCTCGGACGTATGTGCACCGAAGCAGCCCGAGTGCTGCGCGGGAAGCACAAGCCGACGTTCGCTCCGCACATCGACTCTGGTGATCACGTGATCATCATCAACGCAGCCAAGGTCGTCCTGACGTCGGACAAGGCGTCGAAGAAGGAGATGTACCACCACACGGGTTACCCAGGTGGTATCAAGAGCGAGACGTACTCGAACCTTCTCGGCCGCAAGCCGGAGGAGGCAGTACGCAACAGCGTTCGCGGCATGCTTCCCCACGGTCCGCTCGGTCGCCAGATGATCACCAAGTTGAAGGTGTACGCCGGTGCCGAGCACCCGCACACCGCGCAGAGTCCTGTTGTGTTGGATCTTTCAGCGGCCAAGGCCCGCTGAGCTTTCGGAGATATGTGAATCATGGGCACCAAGCCGCTTACCCAAACCACCGGTCGCCGCAAGGAATCGGTCGCTCGCGTCCGTCTTCGTCCGGGCACGGGAATCGTGACCGTCAACGGTCGGTCGTTCGAGAACTACTTCCCGACCGCGATGGCCCGGATGATCGTCAGTGAGCCGCTTCGGCTGACCACGACCGAAGAGGTGTACGACATCGACGCGACCATTTTCGGTGGCGGCATCAGTGGCCAGGCCGGCGCATTGCGGATGGGAATCGCTCGTTCGCTGATCGAGCTCGACCCGGAGCTGCGTGCTTCGCTGAAGAAGGCCGGCTTGCTGACCCGCGACAGCCGTCGCAAGGAAAGCAAGAAGTACGGCCTCAAGAAGGCTCGTAAGGCACCGCAGTACACCAAGCGTTGATTCGCTCGATGGTGTCAGGCGTCTGATCGCAAGAGGCGACGCACATGTTGCGCTTCGGTACCGATGGTGTGCGCGGCGTCGCGCTCACTGAACTGACGACTGCATACGTGGAAGCCCTCGGCTCGGCCGCCGCGCGCGTGCTCGGCGCAGGGACGTGGTTGGTCGGGCGAGACACGCGTGAGTCGGGTCCAGTCCTGCAGGACGCGTTCGCGCAAGGTCTCGCCGCCGGCGGTTCGACCGTCATCGACTGCGGCGATGTGCCGACGCCTGCGTTGGCGCACGCGTCGTTCGTCAGGCGGATGCCTGCGGCGATGGTCACCGCCTCGCACAACGCCTACACCGACAACGGGGTCAAGATCTTCGCCGCCGGCGGGTCGAAGCTGAGCGATGACATCGAACGCCGAATCGAGCGCGAGCTCGACGCCATCCTCGGATACGACACGATCCTCGGATCCGGCGGCGCAGTGGTTGCCGCAGGCGTTCCGTCGACCGGATCGATGGAGGGGTCCGATGTGCTCGACCGGTACGTCGACCACATCGTCGGCATGTTTCCGACCGGCGTGCTGTCAGGATTGGGCGTCGTGCTCGATTGCGCCAACGGAGCGATGAGCGTCGCTGCGCCGATTGTGCTGCGCGCTCTCGGCGCCGACGTGACCGTGATCAATGCTTCGCCCGACGGCACCAACATCAATGCCTCGTGCGGGGCGACCCACACCGGTGCCCTGGCTGCCGCGGTGGTTGCCGCAGGAGTCGACGCAGGGTTGGCGTTCGACGGTGACGGCGACCGCGTGATCGCGATCGACGGGACCGGAGCGGTCGTCGATGGGGACCGGTTGATCGCCCTCGGTGCGCTGCAGCTCCGCAGCGAAGGGGCGTTGACCGACAACACGGTCGTCGTCACGGTGATGAGCAATCTGGGGTTCCACCACGCGATGCGCGAGGCGGGCGTTGCTGTGGTCACGACGTCGGTCGGTGACAGGAATGTGCTCGAAGCACTCGACCTCGGCGGGTATGCGATCGGCGGCGAGCAGAGTGGTCACGTCATCTACCGTCACAACGCGACGACGGGCGACGGTCTGCTCGCCGGTCTGAAGTTGCTGCAGCGGGTGCGTTCTTCGGGTCGGACCCTGGCCGATCTGGCCGGATCGGTGATGACCACCTATCCGCAGATCCTCGTCAACATACGGGTCGGCGAACGTCATCCGGACATCGCCGCCGAGTTGGCCGACGAGATCGCCGTCGTGACGAAGCTGCTCGGTGACGATGGTCGCGTGCTGGTTCGTCCGAGCGGAACCGAGCCGCTGGTCCGGGTGATGGTCGAAGCGGCCTCCGACGCGCAGGCAGCAGAATTGGCCGAGGGTCTGGCCGGCATCGTACGCGCCCGATACGCCTGATCCCTGCGGGCCGAGCTACTGGGGTGGGCAGTAACCTCGGAGCCATGTGCGGGATCATTGCCATCCACAGTCGCCCCTCGACGCGTCTGACCCCGACAGCCACCGATGTGCTGCACGGTCTCGACCGTGCCTTGGCTGCAGCCCCCGACATCGCTCGCGTCGGGGACGAAGTTGCCGACACCGACACCCTGCTCAGGGGGGTTCCCGGAATGCTCGCGCTGATCGGCAACTATGAACTGACGGCCGGGATCACGGCTCGGCTCGATCAGCTCGATGCTGTGATCGCCGAGAACGAGACGATGCTCGAGAACAGCCCGTCGTTGACGGCGGACGAAGTGGAGCAGGCAAACGCCACGCTGGTCCGGCTCCGCGACGGTGTGTGGTCGATCCGTCACGACCGTCTGCGAGCTGCTCGGATGGTCGACGAACTGGCCGGTCGATCCGCCGGTCCCGCCGCTCTGGCCGGATACTTCGCGATCCAGCAGGCGCTGTCGGCACTCGACAGGCTCGAGGTGCGTGGGCGGGATTCCGCTGGGGTGCATCTCTATGTGTGGGATCACGGACTGTCTGTTGACGACCCGGCCGTACGGTCGATGCTGGCCGGTCGCAACGACAACCCGCTCTTCGTCGGCGGTTCGGTTCGCGTCGCCGGAGACTGCCTGAGCTTCGTCTACAAGGCTGCGATCGAGATCGGCGAGCTCGGCGACAACACCCGCCATCTGCGTCGGTCGATCATCGCCGACGATCTGTTGCGGCTCGCGCTGTCGGCGCCGGGAGCTCGACTGAGCCTGCTCGGCCACACGCGATGGGCCAGCGTCGGCATCATCAGTGAGGCCAACTGTCACCCGCTGAACAGCGAGCAGCTCGAGAATTCGTACAACACCGGACCGTACGTCGTCGGTGCGTTGAACGGCGACGTCGACAACCACGCCGATCTGAAGATCGAACACCACCTGCGCATTGCCGGTCCGATCACGACCGACGCCAAGGTCATTCCGTCGATCGTGTCGAAACTGTCCCTCGAGACCGGCGGTGATCTGGCAGAGGCCTTCCGCCGTACCGTTGCCGGCTTCGAGGGCAGTGTTGCCATCGGTGCCGCGTCGGCGGACCGCCCCGACCAACTTCTCCTGGCAATCCACGGCAGCGGACAGGCGCTGTACGTCGGTTTCGCCGAGGACGCGTTCATCGTCGCCAGCGAACCGTACGGCTTGGTCGAAGAGACCAGTCGCTATGTCCGCATCGACGGAGAGACGCCCGCCAATCCGGACAACCCGAACAGTCGCGGACAGGTCTTCGTGCTGTCGGCAGCCGAAGCGGGTCAGCTCGCAGGCATCCGCAGGATTGCCTACGACGGCACCGAACTGCCGGTCACCGAACGCGACATCGTCATTGCCGAAGTGACGACCCGTGACATCGACCTCGGCGATTCGCCGCACTTCCTGCTCAAAGAGATCAGCGAGGCGCCCAACAGCTTCCGCAAGACGTTGCGCGGCAAGATCGTCGAGCGCGACGGCTTGCTCCGGGCAACGGTCGGCGAACGTGCGTTGCCGCCGCTGATCGTCGAAGGGCTCGGCAACGGCACGATCCGCCGCGTTCTCGTCATCGGTCAAGGCACGGCCGCCGTCGCCGGACGGAGCGTGGCGCTGACCCTCGACTCGCTGATCGAGGGCGAACTGGACGTCGACCCCGTGGTTGCCACCGAACTCAGCGGCTTCGGGATGCGTCTCGACATGAGCGACACACTGGTGATCGCGGTCAGTCAGAGCGGCACGACCACCGACACCAACCGCACCGTCGATCTGGTTCGCGGGCGTGGCGCACAGGTGATCGGCATCGTCAATCGTCGGAACAGCGATCTCACCGACAGAGCCGACGGCGTGATGTACACATCTGACGGGCGCGACGTGGAGATGAGTGTTGCCTCGACGAAAGCCTTCTATGCGCAAGTCGCAGCGGGCACGTTGCTGGCCTGCGCGATCAGCGAAGCGGCCGGTCTGGGCTCGGACAAGCGTCGCCACGATCTGCTGTCGTCGCTGCGCGAAGTACCGGAAGCGATGCTCGAGGTGCTCGAGCTACGCGACCACATCGGCGATGCAGCGCGACGCTATGCGCCGCAACGCCGCTACTGGACGGTGGTCGGCAATGGCGTCAACGCGGTTGCCGCGCAAGAGGTGAGGATCAAGCTCAGTGAGCTCTGCTACAAGAGCATTGCCTGTGACTTCACCGAGGACAAGAAGCACATCGATCTCTCCTGCGAGCCGCTGATCCTCGTCTGCGCCGCTGGATTGATCGGCGGAACGGCCGACGACGTTGCCAAAGAGGTCGCGATCTTCCGGGCTCACAAGGCGTTGCCGATCGTGATCGCATCGGTCGGGGAAACCCGCTTCTCGGCCGCAGCCCACCTGATCAGCGTTCCGTCCGTCGACCCGGCACTGGCGTTCATCATGTCGGCGATGGTCGGGCACCTTTTCGGCTACGAGGCGGCGCTGGCGATCGATGCGTCAGCGCGCCCGCTGCGCGAGGCTCGCGAGTTGATCGAGCGCGTGGTCGGTACGACCGATGTCGGCGACGACGTCGTTCGCCTGGTTATCGCCGAACTCGGCCCGATCGCCGAGCGGTTCATGGTCGGCTTGCGCAGCAACCTGTACGACGGCCAGTTGGAAGCGTCCACGGCAGTGAGGTTGACCTCGATGCTCCGCACGACGCTGAGCCCAGCACCGCTCGAGGCGTATCAGTTCGACACGGGCAAGTTGGGCACGCCGAGCTTGCTGATCGACGACCTCACCGCTGCGCTGACGCACGCGATCGAGGAACTGACCCGGCCGATCGATGCGATCAAACACCAAGCCAAGACCGTCACGGTCGGCATCAGCCGCAACGACGAAGGTGTGCTCGACCGAGCCCTCGTCCAGTCGGTGTTGTCTGCCGGCGTCGGACGCGACCGACTCAGTTACAAATCGCTGAAGGTCCTCGCCGACCTGGATCCCGCCGTCGCCGACGTGGTCGGATTCACCAGGTATCTGATCGAGGGCGATCCCGAATCGACCGATGCGACCATTTCCATCATCGATCGCGGCGGTCTGTCCCGCAACGTCCCTTCACGGGTCGAGCGCAACAGCTCACTCCTCGGTACCAAGCGCCGGGTCGCCGCCGAACGCGAGGTGCTGGTCGCCAGGGGGCGTAGCGACGGCCGGACGGTGATCTTCGTGCCGGAGGTGAAAGCCAACGAGACCACCGGCATCACGTTGTTGCACGTTCGCTTTCACGATCATCTGTCCCCAGCGTTGATGCGTGGCGTGCTGCAGGGTTACGACCGTCGGTACAACCGCCTCGTCGACTGGGTGGCCGAGACGGAGGGCGGATTCCGCGAGGATCGGCTCGGCGAGGTGTCGGTCGCCGACTTGCTGATCCTGCCGATCAGCGAGATGGCCGACCATTGGCGCAGCTGATCGCCACCGCCCGGACGTCGCGGCGATGATCGGAATCGGTGTCGATGCCGTCGAGATCGAACGTTTCCGCCGATCTCTGGAACGGACGCCGTCGCTACGGACCCGGTTGTTCACCGCCGAGGAGTTGGCATATGTGGCTCCCAAGTCAGATCCGGTGCCCTCGCTCGCCGCCCGGTTCGCAACCCGCGAGGCCGTGATGAAAGCGCTCGGAGTCGGCCTCGGAGCGTTCGGCTTCCACGACGTGTGGGTGACGCGTGCGCCGTCCGGTGCCCCGGTTTTGAACGTGACCGGCGCCGCTGCTGCACTGGCGGCAGAGGCAGGTGTGCAGCGTTGGCACCTCTCGATCACCCACAGCG
>JAYTRT010000635.1:0-3503 GCA_043746045.1 Actinomycetota bacterium
CCGTCGTTCTTGTCGGTCAGGTAGAGGTTGCCGAACACGACGCCGCGGAGAAGGATCGGAACGCCGAGAAACGATGTCATCGGAGGATGCCCTGGCGGAAATCCATAGCTGTCCGGATGCTGATGCAGATCGGGAAGACGAAGTGGCTTGGGCTGGACGATCAACAACCCGAGGATCCCGTGGCCGTCAGGGCGCGCTCCGATCGCAGCCGTCTCGGCGTCGCTGAGACCGACCGTGATGAATTCGGCGAGCATCGTGCCCGAGGTGTCCAGCACACCCAGGGCGGCGTATTTCGCATCGACGAGTTCGGCAGCGGTGTGGGTGATACGGCGTAGAACAGCCGACAACGACAACTCCGAACCGATCGCCATGACCGCGTCGAGCAGACGAAGGAGCTGCTTCGCTCCGGAAAACTCGAAGCGATCGGGCATACGGCGATCCTACGGCGCCCAACACTCAGTTGCCGAAGTCCCACCGAGCACCAGCGGCGTAGCGACCGAGGACGTTCTTGGCGATGAGAATCCGGTGGACCTCGTCGGGGCCATCGGCGATCCGCAGTGTCCGCGCGTTGGTGTACATCGTCGCGAGCGGGAGGTCGTTGGTGATGCCGGCAGCGCCCCACACCTGGATCGCCCGATCGACGACTCGGGTGTATGCAGCGGGGACGAACACCTTGATCGCCGAAATGTCGGTACGAGCTGCGTCGAGCCCTCGGTCCACCTTCTCGGCGGCATGGATGGTCATCAGCCTCGCGGCCTGGATGTCGATGTAGCTGTCGGCGATGAAGCCCTGCACGAACTGCTTGTCCTTGAGGAGGCCGCCGTGCACCTCCCGTTCGGTGGCCCGCTCGACCATCAGATCGAATGCTCGCCACATCTGGCCGACTGCGTTCATGCAGTGGAACACCCGGCCGGCGCCGAGTCGGTCCTGAGCGGCTTGGTGGCCCTCACCCACCGCTCCGAGAGCGTTCGCAGCCGGGACACGGACGTCGTGGTAGAGGATCTCGCAATGGTCGCTGTTCGGGCGCCCCCACACGCCGATGCCACGAACGATGTCCACGCCCGCCGTCGCCGCTGGCACGATGATCTGCACCATCGGGCCGACCGTCGGATCTGCGTCGGCGGAGTCCACCACGCGACACATCACGATGAAGAAGTCAGCGTCGATCCCGTTGGAAGTGAACCATTTGTGACCGTTGATCACCCATTGGTCCCCGTCGAGGACCGCCGTCGTGTCGAGCGAGCGGGGATCGGAGCCAGCATTGTGCGGTTCGGTCATCGAAAATCCGGATTCCATTGTTCCATCGATGAGCGGGATCAGCCATTTCCGCTTCTGTTCGTCGGTGCCGTACTTGACGAGAAGCGACTGATTGCCAGAGTTGGGTGCGGCGACGCCGAACAGTTCGCCGGCGCCCACCGCGTAGGCGAGGACCTCGTTCATGTACGCGTGGGTGAGGAAATCGAGGCCCATGCCTCCGTACTCGGTCGGCAGATGTGGTGCCCAAAGACCCGCACGCTTGACCTTGTCCTTGATCTCGGAGCGCAGCTCCAAGACTGCTTGGCGCTGGGTCCAGGTCTCTTCGGGACGCGGTTCGGTCCAGAGCGTGCGCTCGTTTGGCAGGATGTCCGCATTGACGATCTCAGCGGTCCGTAGCCGGATGTCGTTGATCCGCTCGTCGAGAGTCGGCACCGGTTTGCAGTTCATCCCGATCGCGTCTGCTCTCGATGAACTGAATGCGACCGTCGCGCGTTGTGTTTCCATTCGGTCAGCGTGTGCTCGTCGACGCCCCGACGCCATGGTCCAAGGTCCCGAAAACGGCGGGGAAGTGACCGAGGACCCTGGTTGCGGGGTGCGTCCGGGCAGACGGTTGACTCATGAACAACCGCATCATCGTCGGCTACGACGGCTCCGTTCCGGCGGCCGCCGCCGCCGACTGGGCGGCGGCCGAGGCGGTTGCGCGGCATGCAGAGTTGTGCGTGTTGTCCTGCTACACGATGCCGATCGGCGGCACCGGTCCCGGGGCTGCTCTCAGCGATCGGTCGGCTCCGATCGAGCGGGCCCGACTGGGCGGGGCGGAGGCGATGGCCGTCGAACTCAGACGACGTCATCCTCAGCTCTCGTGTCAGGCGCTGGCCGTGATCGGCTCGCCCAGCGAGGTGCTGATCGACGCATCCGCCACTGCTGATCTGATGGTCGTCGGCAGGAGCGGCGCCGGCGCGGTCGAGGCGTTCGTCACGGGTTCGATCGCCAACACCGTCGCCCGCGGCAGCAGTTGCCCGACCGTGCTCGTGCCGTCGTGCTCGACGCGTCGCGTCTCAACTGGCATCGTCGTCGTCGGCATCGACGGCTCGCCGGCCTCCGACGCGGCGCTCGAATGGGCGGTGGCCGAAGCATCGCTGCGCGGGGGAGAGCTGGCTCTCGTCCACGCCTGGGACTCGACCGTCACCGGACATGATTTGGACTCCTGCGCAGCGCGCGACGTCATTCGTGCCAGTGCGGCTGCGCTGCTGGAAAGCGCGCGTCAGGCCGCGACAAGGCGGGCCAACGGGTACATCGTGCGCAGCGAACTTGTCGAGGGCCACGCCTCGGCCGCGTTGCTCGATGTCGCGAGCTCGGCGGATCTGCTCGTCGTCGGCTCTCGCGGGCGCGGCGGTCTGCGGTCGGTGTTGTTCGGCTCGGTGGCCCGCCTCGTGGCCGATCACGCACCCTGCCCCACGGTTGTCATTCGCCCCGCATCAGCGCGAGCGGTGACGCGATGATCGAGGCAGGCGGTGACGACGATCCGACACTGGAAGTGCTGACGCGCGAGGAATGTCTGCGACTCGTCGCGACGCTTCCGGTCGGCAGGATCGCGGTGAACGGTGCGGGTGGCCCACCGCACGTCGTCCCCGTCAACTACGTGCTCGACGGTGACGTCATCGTCTTTCGAACCGACCCCGGCACGAAGCTGAGTGCCCTGCGAAAGCGACCGGTGACCTTCCAGACCGACCTCATCGATCTGTTCCATCGCACGGGTTGGAGCGTGTCGATCCAGGGCTGGGCCTCCGACTCCGAAGATCCGAGAGCGGCTTCGTCGTCGTGGGCAGGAGGCGTCAAGCACCACGTTGTGCGCGTCGAGCCGTTCCATGTGTCCGGACGACGCATTCGTCTCCCCGCAATTCCTGCCGACGAGCGAGGCTACCTCTGAGACCCTGGCTCACCGGGCGAGTGACGAGGCTGACGCATGGAGCGGATCGGCTGCACCACGTGAGGTGCGACGGCGATGCGAGCGTCGACTGCAACACAACCCTCAGGGGTGGCAATGACCGGGTTGAGGTCGAGTTCGAGGATCTCGGGCACGGTTGCCATCAGCAGCCCGATCTGGCCGATGATGTCCACCAGCGGTTCCAATGGCACCGCAGGTCGGCCACGAAAGCCGCGTAGCAGGGGAAACATCCGCAGTCGTTCCACCGCCGACCTGGCGCTGGCTGGGGCGACCGGAGCGAGCAGCACCGAACGGTCTC
>JAYTRT010000636.1:0-10781 GCA_043746045.1 Actinomycetota bacterium
CAGCCCTGGCGGGAGATCGAACCGAAATGTTCCTCGGCCTGGCTTGAGGCTGATCAATGGGTTGGCGAACGACAGATCGAGCAGCGAGTTGAGCCACGCCCGAATGCGTGGTGGGGCCTCGAATGCGCCGAGCCGACGGGCCTCGCCCGTTGGCGTCGGTTCGTCCAGAGCCTGGGAATCGCTCGGAACGCGCGCCGGAAGACTGCCGTGCAATGTGGTTGCCGCCGTGTTTTCGATTTCGAGTACGCCGTCGACGATCCGTCGCGAGGGCACCGGTCTGACACCCGCCGCCCTGGCGGCTGCGACGTCGACGAGCGCCTCGACTTCGGTCAACCGGTCGGTGATGATCGAACCTGCTGCGGCGATCGCGAGCTCGAATGTGCCCGATACGCGGCCTGTTGCGCCAACGGTGATTGCGGTTGTCTCGACCACATGCACTGCCCCGTTGGCGACGAGTTCGGCGATGTCGTTGCGGTTGTCGACCACTGGACGGCGCGTCGACGCGGGCCTGGTCCAGTAACCCGCGAAGGCGTGGCCCGTCGACAGCACCAAGACGGGGTCCAGTCCCGCTGCTGCCAGGCACGACGCGTACAGGACCGATGAGTCGAGACACGTTGCGCAGTTGTCCTGGAACACGATGTCAGGGGTGCGGATCTTCTGGCCGTACCCCTCGAAACTGGCGGGCGGGTTGGCGTAGTTCAAGCGACGTTCGGCCAGTGCGTCGAAGATCGCCCGGGCGATCGCGTCGATGCGTGCCGGGTCGGGGCTCTGGTAACCGTCCGAACCGCTGTTGCCGGTTCGCTCGCCGAGCAATGTTCGTGTCCTGTCCATCACCGCCGACAGCGTCGGATGGTTCGGCATCACGAACGCTGCGTACGAATCGACGAACTCGAGCCGATGCATCCACTGGTTGTAGGCGAGAAACGTGATCGGCTGTCGATGGACGGCGACGACGGTGGACCCTGATGAGACCTCGACCGTCAGGTCCGCCGTCAATTGTTCGACGAGCAACGCCAGTTCGCGGTGGTTCGGTTCGATGCGGATCGCACGGAAGGTCTGGACATCGCCCGGCGCCGGTGCAGGAACTTCGAAGATCCGCTCGTGCAGCAGTGGGGTCGCGGTTCCACCATCGACGAAGATCCGCACGAGCAGGTCGCCGACTGCCGGGTCAGGCCCGCCGTTGCGGACGGTCAGCGAGCGGACAACCGGCCGATGCGAGACCGCGTAGTAGTAGGTGTCGATCGCATCGAGTTCGATGTCCACGGGGTCAGTCGGCGGTGATCGCCTTGATCTCGTCGGCGATCTTCTTCGACGCTTCGTCGGTCGGCATCGCCGTCTGCAGCGCCATCATCTTCATCATGTCGCCCTGAACCTTGATCTTGCCACCCATGAAGGCCTGCATCGCGCCGGCCGCATCCTGGTCGACGAACAACTTCTTTGCGGTCGAGTAGTCGGTGGTGACGGTGACGTCCGGTGCGTCCAGTGTGCCGATCTCCATCACCACGTCGCCCGACGACGTGTCGATGTAGCTGTTGATGGTTCCGTCACCGAACGGCACGTCGGTGATGACCTGGTTGGCTCGGATGGATGCGGTGACCTTGCCGGTCTGCCCCTCGTACCGGGCGCGGATCGCCTTGGCCTCGGTCATCCACTCGTCGGACAGAAATGGGTACGGCATCGATTCTCCTGAGACATGCTGGGCACGTTGAACGTCGTGGACGGCGCCGACCCTAGCTCAGCTCACCGAAGCTCCGCTCGCCGTGACGTGCGTCCGGGCGCTTGACGAAACGTTCAAACGGCAGCGAGACCCGGCCGCAGCAGATAAGGATGGGGACATGTCTCGCATCCTGGTGACCGAAGAAATCGCCGACGGCGGCCTCGATCGGCTCCGCGCCGCCGGGCACGAGGTCGATGTCCAACTCGACCTGAGCAACCTGCTCACGAACATCGTCGGCGCGCATGCGCTGATCATCCGCTCCGCAACGCAGGTCACTGCGCAAGTGCTGGACGCTGGAAGCGACCTTGTCGTCGTCGGTCGGGCCGGTATCGGCCTCGACAACGTCGACGTGGAAGCCGCCACGAAGCGCGGCGTGATGGTGGTCAACGCACCCCAGTCGAACATCGTCTCCGCCGCCGAACACACGATGGCGTTGCTGTTGGCCCAGGCCCGCAACGTCCCCCAGGCTCACGCCGCGCTGAAGGAAGGTCGCTGGGAGCGCACGCGATGGGAAGGGGTGGAGCTGGCCGACAAGACCTTGGGCATCGTCGGTCTCGGCCGGATCGGCAAGCTCGTGGCCGACCGGGCCAAGGCGTTCGGGATGCGGCTGGTGGCCTTCGACCCGTTCGTCTCTGTCGACAGGGCTCGGACGATGGGCGTCGAACTGCTGCCGCTCGATCAGGTCATCGCCGAGTCGGACTTCATCACGATTCATCTGCCGAAGACCAAGGAGACCACCGGGATCATCGGTCGGGACCTGTTCCTCAAGGCCAAGCCGAATCTCCGGGTCATCAACGTCGCCCGAGGCGGCATCGTCGATGAGGAAGCGCTGGCCGAGGCAATCAGCGGCGGACTGATCGCCGGTGCTGCACTCGACGTGTTCTCCAAGGAGCCGATGACAGAATCTCCCTTGTTCGCGTTGGACTCGGTCGTCATCACCCCACACCTCGGAGCCAGCACCCGCGAGGCACAGGACAAGGCCGGCGACACGATTGCCGACATGGTGCAACTCGCCCTTGCCGGTGAGTTCGTGCCGTTCGCGGTGAACATCAACGCTGCCGAGGCCAACGAGACCTTGCGCCCGTTCCTGCCGTTGGCCGAGCGTCTCGGCCGGATGTTCGCATCGCTGATCGGTGGATCACCGAAGACGCTCGAGGTGTGTGCCGAAGGCGAACTCGCCGGCTACGACACGCGCATCCTGACCCTTGCCGCGCTGAAGGGTTTCTTCGGAGCGCACAGCGACGAGCCGGTCACGTATGTGAATGCGCCTCAGTTGGCCAAGGACAGCGGCGTCGATGTGCGCGAGGTCAACTGCACCACCTCGGCCGACTACGTCAACCTGATCTCACTGATCGCCGGCGACCACAGCATCTCGGGAACGCTGTCGGGTCGCCGGAGCGAGCACCGGATCACCGGTATCGACGGGCACACGTTCGACGTGCCGCCGACCGACTACATGATGATGGTCAAGAACGACGACCGTCCCGGAGTCATTGGTCTGGTCGGCACCCTGCTCGGCGACGCAGGCGTGAACATCGCCGACATGGCTGTCGGCCGGGCGCAGACGCCCGGCACTGCGGTGATGTTGATCGCGCCGACCGCCGAGGTCTCCGCCGAGGTCGTCGAGGCGTTGCGCGCTGCCCCTGGCATCCTCAGCGTCTCCGTGCTCAACGGCTGACAACTCCGGGTTGACGACTCGGGGCTGCCGACTCGGGGCTGGCGACTCAGCCGCCGCTGACGAGACGAATTTCGTCACGTGTCGCTTCGGCCACGGCGCGGGCGGCATCAGCGAAGTCCATGCCATCACTTGCGTACAGCACGGCTCGTGACGAATTGATGATCAAGCCCAAGCCGGCGCTGTTCTGGCCGGCGGCGACCATCGCCCCCACCTCACCGCCCTGCGCACCGACTCCCGGGACCAGGAGCGGAAGATCTCCGACAATGCCCCGCACGATGCCGACTTCGGACGGGTAGGTCGCACCGACGACGAGGGCGCATTCGCCGAGGCGGCTCCAGTCGTCGGCGACGCGCTGCGCGACGTGTGTGTACAGCGGTCGACCGTCGATCAGTAACGACTGGAAGTCGCCGCCGCCTGAATTGCTCGTTCGGCAGAGCAGGATCACACCCTTGCCATCGTGTCGCAGAAACGGTTCGACCGAATCGGTGCCGAGGTAGGGATTGACGGTGACTGCATCGACCCCGTAGCGGACGAACGCCTCGCGCGCGTAGTGCTCGGCGGTCGACCCGATGTCGCCGCGCTTGGCATCGAGGATCAGGACGTGATCGGGGTACCTGTCGCGAATGTACGCGCACACCCGCTCGAGCTGTTGCTCGGCGCCCTGTGACGAGAAGTGGGCGATCTGCGGTTTGAACGCGCACGATGCGGCGGCCGTTGCGTCGACGATGGCAGTGCAGAATCGTTCGATCGCGTCCGGTTCATCCCTGAGATGCTCGGGTATCCGGTCGACATCCGGGTCGAGCCCGACGCAGAGCATCGAACCGAACGTGCGCCACGCGTGGTCGAGTTTGTCGTGGAATCCCATGTGTGGTCGTTTCGTCGCCGGCGCGCCGGGAGCCCTCAGCCTTCGATCGTGATCGCGCCGGTCGGGCAGAGGTCGGCTGCCTCTTCGACCTTGGCGCGCAGTTCTTCAGCGGGCTCCTCCTGCAGGATGTACAGGTATCCGTCGCTGCGTACTTCGAACACCTCGGGGCAGGTCTGCATACATGCGCCGGTGGAGGCGCAGACATCGAAATCGACGGAGACCTTCATCGCGCGACCACACCCCTGCTGGTGTTCTCGACTGCTGTGGGGCTGGCTTGGTGGATGTGCGGCATGAAGTTGGGTCCTTCGCTCGGAACTGGCTTGATCGTTACGCTTTGGCCCGACGGTAGCCGTCGCGCTCGGCTGCGTCCGCAGTGGCATAGCAGCGCTCGGCCTTGGTCCGTTCGTAGAAGCGGCCACCGGGTGCGTGGAAGATGCGGCTGTTGTCGTTGGCCTTGATCGGAAAGCCGTCCGGGCAGGTGCCGTCGACGGGTACGACCCATGCAGCAGCCCGACGCGTCGCCGCGATCTGATCGTCGACGGCCTGTTCGGCTGCCGTCGCCAACGACCCGATCGCGCCGGTCTTGGCCGGCTCCTCGACCCGCTCGAACGGTGGCCAGGTGCTGGGCGGCGCCGGTTCGATCGGTGCCGATGAGCGATCCTTCGACGATTTGTACGCCGTCGCAACCGCCGCCCCCGCCGCCCCGACCACGGTCAGGAGCAGCACGTTGCGGACCCGGTGCTTCACACCGTGCAATCTACTCGGCTGCTCCTGGCCGGTCGCGGCAACGTCAGTCGCGCTGGCGCAGAACCGTCGACACCACCGCGTTGAGCGAGGCCGTGAGGATGTTGACGTCGCTGCCGATGCCCCAGCGGACTTTGCCATCGGCGTCGCGCGACTCGACGTAGGCGACGGCGGTTGCGTCCTTGCCCGAGCCCATCGCGTGCTCTGCATAGTCGACCACGTCGATGTCGGTGCCGAGCCCGGCGTTGACTGCGCTGACGAACGCATCGATCGGTCCATTGCCGGTACCGGTGACCGTGCGGTGTTCACCGTCGACGATGAGCTGAGCGGTGACCTGGGTCGTCTTGCCCTCGCTCGACGACGTCAATTCGTGACTCAGGAGTCGAATCGCGGGATCGGCCGGGAGGTATTCGCTCTGGAACGTGTCCCACATGATGCCGGTGCTGATCTCGGTTCCGCTGTCCTCGGTGATGTGCTGGATGGTCTTGGAGAACTCGATCTGTAGCCGTCGCGGGAGGTCGAAACCGTGCTCGGCCTTCATCACGTAGGCGACGCCGCCTTTGCCGCTCTGGCTGTTCACGCGGATCACGGCCTCGTAGCTCCGGCCGACGTGCTTCGGATCGATCGGCAGATACGGAACGCCCCATGTCTCGTAGTCGTCCGGCTTGTGGCCCTTGGCTGCCGCCTTCGCATAGAGGGCGTCGAAGCCCTTCTTGATCGCGTCCTGGTGGCTGCCGCTGAACGACGTGTAGACGAGGTCGCCGACGTACGCATGGCGGGCGTCGACGGGCAGACGATTGCAATATTCGGCGACGCGGCGCAGCGCGTCGATGTCGCTGATGTCCAACTCGGGGTCGATGCCCGTCGCGAACAGGTTCATCGCCAGATTGACGACGTCGACGTTGCCGGTTCGCTCGCCGTTGCCGAACAACGTTCCTTCGACGCGGTCCGCTCCGGCCATCACGCCGAACTCGGCGGCGGCGACACCGGTGCCGCGATCGTTGTGCGGGTGCAGACTGACGACGACGCTCGACCGGTTGCGCACGTTGCGGCAGAACCACTCGATGACGTCGCCGTAGGTGTTCGCGGTGTAGCACTCGACGGTTGCCGGCAGGTTGAAGATGATCGGGCGTTCGGGCGTCGGCTCGATCACGTCCATCACCGCATGGCAGATGTCCAGCGCGTACTGCGGCTCGGTGAGGGTGAAGCTCTCCGGCGAGTACTCGTAGCGGATCGTGCTGCCGGGCAGGGTCTCTTCCAGCTTGCGGGCCATCTTCGCGGCATTGACGGCAATCGCTGTGATGCCGTCCTGGTCGAGGTTGAAGACGACCTCGCGTTGCAGCGGATTGGTCGAGTTGTAGAAGTGCACGATTGCCTTGCGAACGCCCTGCAGGCTCTCGTAGGTGCGCTCGATCAGTTCCTGACGACACTGGGTGAGCACCTGGATCGTCACATCATCGGGGATCAGGTCCTCTTCGATCAGCTGCCGGACGAAATCGAAATCGGGCTGACTGGCTGCGGGAAAACCGACTTCGATCTCCTTGAAACCCATCTGCACCAAGGCGTCGAACATTCGCCGTTTGCGCTCGGGATCCATGGGGTCGATCAGGGCTTGGTTGCCGTCACGCAGATCGACGCTGCACCACAACGGAGCTTTGGTGACCCGGTTGTCCGGCCAGGTGCGGTCAGTGAGGGACAGCGGGAGCCACGGCTGATACTTCTCGAACGGCATCTTCTTCGGCGTGACATTCTGCGGTGGCATTTCGTGCTCCCTGTGAGGTGCTGGTGTGCGGTGAGTGCTGGTGTGCGGTGAGTTCTGGTGTGCGGTGAGTGCTGAAAAGCAAAAAACCCCCTGCGCTCAGCGCAAGGGGTCGGCGGACGCGATATGTGGCGCTCGCCCTATGGAAGAAGGAGGCCGATCAGGTGACTCATCACTCTCGACACTACCCATCAACTCCGCGACCCGCAACCGAACATTCGCGACGTAGGACGCACGGTCACCTCCCGACGTCTCGCTTCGGGCGGCTACCTTCGAGGAGCGATGGTCACGTTCAAGCTCGACACACAACTCCGATCGTTCGCCGGCGCAGCTGCCGAGGCGGCAGAGTTGGCAGAGGCGGGCGTCGACGGGGCGTTCACGTTCGAGGGCCCGCACGACGGTTTCGTGCCGCTGATCGTGGCCGCAGGTGCGTCCGGTGCTGATCCTGGCAGGAAACTCGACCTGTACACCAACGTCGCGATTGCGCTACCACGCAACCCGATGCAACTCGCCTACCTGGCCAATGATCTGCAACTGCTCAGCGGCGGGCGATTCATGCTCGGACTCGGCTCGCAGATCAAACCGCAGATCGAAAAGCGATTCGGCGTGCCCTTCGACCCACCCGTTGCGCGCATGCGCGAGTTGGTGCTGGCAATGCGGGCGATCTTCGCGGCGTGGGGCACCGGAGAGCGGCTTCGGTTCGAGGGAGAGTTCTACCGGCACACGCTGTTGACGCCGATGTTCGATCCCGGCCCGAATCCGGGAGGACCGCCGCCGATCTGGCTCGGTGCACTCGGGCCGCGGATGACGCAGATGACGGCCGAGGTCGCCGACGGCCTGTTGGTCATGCCGTTCAGTTCCGAAAGGTTCTTCAACCAGAACACGCTGCCCAACCTCACGATCGGACTCGAGCGAGCTGGACGAACGCGCGCCGACATCTCGGTTGTGAGTCAAGCGATCGTCTGTGTCGGACGTGACGAAGCCGAATATGCCGCAGCGGTCGGCGGTGTCAAGGGTCTGCTCTCGTTCTACGGTTCGACGCCGGCGTATCGGCCGGTGCTCGACGCACACGGATGGGGCGACCTGCACATCGAACTGAACGCGCTCTCGAAGCAGGGCCGGTGGGCGGAGATGATCGGATTGATCGACGACGAGATGCTGCAGACGATTGCCGTCTGTGGAACACCGACCGAGGTCGCCGATCAGTTGAAGCGACGGTTCGAGGGCGTGGCCGACCGGGTCGCGTTCTACATGCCGTTTGCTGCGTCGACCGATCTCATCGCCGAGGCCGTCGACGCCGTCAAGGCGGCGTAGTCCCCGGCGTCAGGCGTCCAACGCAGCTGGCGTCTGAACGGTCGGCGGCACGGCGGCGGGGAGTGTGCTGCACACTCCGACAGCGAACTGAACCGCCCGGTCGGCAGTGGTGGGCAGCAGAACCATCGACGTGTCGAACGTCGTGAAGTCGAACACGTCGGCGAGATCTCCGCACGTGTCGCGCCGCCACTGTGAAATCAGTGGAGCCTCGACGCCGAATCGTGTTTCGAGCATACGCAGGATCGAGGTGTGATCGAACACGGTGCTGCTGACGCGAGCGCCGGTCGGTCCTGCACCATCACCGGCCTCGGTCGTGGCACCTGGCGTGCGACGGGTCCACGGCGACACGATCATCGTCGGGACGCGGAAGCCGAGCCCGATCGGTGCACTGCCGACGAATTCGGCGGCCGTGCCCGGAGCCGGTGATGGCGCGATCATGTGATCGAAGAATCCGCCGTTCTCGTCGTAGCTGAGGATGAACGCGGTTTTCGCCCACAGCGCGGGGTTGGCCATCACGGCCGCGATCTTCGAAGCGGTGAAATTCTCGCCGACCGACGGTGCCCACGGCGGATGCTCGGAGATGACCGTCGGGGCGACGATCCAACTGACCTGTGGAAGGTTGCCGGCCGCTGCGTCCTGTTCGAACTGATCGGCGGGCAGGTTGACCATCGCGTTGTCGTACAGCGGGTTGCCCGCCGA
This sequence comes from Actinomycetota bacterium, assembly GCA_043746045.1. Lineage (GTDB taxonomy): Bacteria > Actinomycetota > Acidimicrobiia > Acidimicrobiales > Ilumatobacteraceae > WLMZ01. Next base: position 8,777 of record JAYTRT010000636.1, read on the forward strand.
GAGCCCCTGGAACTGGGTGAAGAACTTGATGTTGTTGTCGTCGAAGTCGTCCACCTCGTGGTACACCCGCCAGGAGACCCCCGCCGCCTGGAGGCGCTCGGGATAGGTCTCCCAGGTGTATGCGACGCCAGAGTTGTCGATCGCCGGCCCACCGCCGTGGCCGGACGGATCGATCGTCCCCGTCATCGAGACATGACGATTCGGATTGGTCGGCCCGAGGACGGAGCAGAAATAGTGATCGCACAGCGTGAACTGGTCGGCGAGCGACCAGTAATACGGAATGTCAGCGCGATTGAAGTAGCCGAGCGCGTGGGCGCCCATCGAGGTTGCGAAACCGTCGTTCTTCCCACCGTTCGACGCACCGTGCTGCGCCTCCCACGAATGATTCGGATCCTTCCCGCATTGCGCCGACGTGACCGTCGAGTCGGTATGGAACGGCAACAGGTATCCGTCGGGATGACCGGGGAACGGGTTGCGGTAGTCGACACCGGTCGGCGTCGAGGCGAATCCGGCGACGCCCGGACGGGTGCCGAAGTAGTGATCGAAGCTGCGGTTCTCCTGGAACAGGATCACGAAATGCTCGATGTCCCTCAGGCTCCTCGCTGGTGCCGCCGGTGCGGTCGTCGTCGTGCTCACAACCGCCGTTTCGTCCGAGACGACCGGTGCGACTGTCGTGTCGGGTGCCGACCGGCTGGTCGGTGGGGCTGTACTCGGTGAGGCCGTCGTCGGTGGCGGTGTGGCCGTTGGCGGCGTGGTCGGTCGCGGTGCGGTCGGCGGCACGTCGGACGTCGTCGCCGCTGCCGCACCCGGCGGCGAAGCGGAGTCGCTGGCACATGCCTCGAGCGACGCGCCGATCACCGCTGCGCCTGCCACTGCGGCCCCGGCGCGAATGAATCGGCGGCGGGTGAGGGCGGCCCCGGCTGGGTCATCGGCTCGTTGGGGTCGTGAATCGTGATCTGGTTTCCTCACGTCACGAGTCTCTCAGCGATGGCGGCGTCGCGCCGAACGCGGGGCGCCTGACCACGTTGCCCGTCGAAGCGGTGACATGCAGGTCGGTTCTGGTCGTGTTCGACAACCCCCGCACTGCGCGATCACGACAGGGATGCTCGCGCTGAGACTGAATCGGACGAGCGTCACCTTCGACGTCTTCCGACTCGTCGGCGTGATCGCGATCGCCGTCACAGGTGTCGTCTTCCATCTGGCCCTACGCGACTTGCAGGAGTTGACGGGTTGGCATGCGCTCGCCGACTTCTTGTTGCACACCGCTTCGCCGATCCTGTCGACCGTCGGGTGGCTGACGTTCGGACCGCGTTGCCGGCTGACGTGGCGCGTGATCCGCTTGGCCGCCATCCCACCGCTGCTGTGGCTCGTCTTCACCCTGGTTCGCGGCTCGTTCGTGAAGGACGTTCTCGGCCATGACTACTCCCCGTATCCGTTCATGAACGCCGAAGAACACGGGTACGCGACGGTTCTCGTCAATTGCGCCATCGTCGTGGTGTTGTGCGTCGCGCTGTGTTCGGGCGCCCTCGCCCTCGACCGGAAGCTGCCGCCGAGGTCGACGGCTACTGCGACAGTGCCGACGAACTGACGGGGGCCTTGGCACGAGTGAACTGCATCACGCCGTCGTCGACAGCCGACTTGCGGAACATCTTCTTGTCACGCGAGTAGTTCTGCGGATTGATCCAGGGCTCACGGTCGCCCTGACGCGGGAACAGGTGCATGACGCGCTGCATGTAGCCGGACGAGAAATCGACGATCCACGGTCGTTCGGGCATCGATCGATCCGAATTGCGCAGGCGTGGCGTGCACAGCTGGGTGCCTGTCTCGCGCATGTGGTTCAGCAGACGACACACGTATTCGCAGATCAGGTCCGAACGCAGTGTCCACGAGGCGTTGATGTACCCGAACGACGAACCCATGTTGGGCACGTCGGAATACGCAAAACCCTTGTAGGTCCAGGTTTTGGAAAAGTCGAGCGGCTCACCGTCGATGGCGAAGGCCATCT
>JAYTRT010000637.1:0-3489 GCA_043746045.1 Actinomycetota bacterium
CATCATCCACTCCGCGGCCGCCGTTGCCTTCGACTCGCCGCTCGACACAGCCGTCGAGATCAACCTGCTCGGCCCGACGCGCGTCGCCGAGGCGCTGCAGAAGCTGGGCGTCGCACCGCATCTCGTCACCGTCAGCACCTGCTACGTGGCCGGTAATCGACGCGGCAACGCACCGGAGGAACTGGTCAGCGAAGGCCCGTTCGACCTCGGGTTGAACTGGCGCAAGGAGGTGTTGTCGGCGCGCCGGCTGCGCAGCGACGCCGAGGCCGCCAGCCGTCTCCCGGACAAGCTCCGCGAGTTCCGTTCGAGCGCGATCAAGGAACTCGGCGCTGCCGGTGCGCCGGCCCTTGCTGCGAAGACCGAACAACTGCGTGAGCGCTGGGTCACCGACGAGTTGGTCGAAGCGGGGCGGGCGCGCGCCGCCAGCGTCGGCTGGCCGGACGCCTACGCGTTCACGAAGGCGCTCGGCGAACAGGCCCTGATGGAGTCGAAGGGCAACATCCCCGTCAACATCGTGCGCCCGTCGATCATCGAATCGGCGCTGTCAGAGCCACGTCCGGGATGGATCCGCGGATTCCGGATGGCCGAGCCCGTCATCCTCAGCTACGCCCGCGGCCTGCTGACCCAGTTCCCCGGCGTGCCGGAGGGAACGGTCGACGTGATCCCGGTCGACATCGTCGTTGCCTCGATCATCGCCGTCGCAGCTGTTGGTCCAACCGCGCCGCGCATCACCCAGGTGGCCAGTGGTGGCGTCAACCCGCTGAAGTACCAGGCGATGGTCGACTACATCCGCGAGTGGTTCACCCAGCATCCGCTGTACGACGCCGAGGGTCAGCCGATCGAAGTCCCGGAATGGAAGTTCCCGGCACGTGGCAAGGTGCAGCAGCAACTCAAGCGGGCGCAGATGCTGGTCACACGGGCTGAACAGACACTACAGATGCTGCCGTTGCGCGGCACCCAGGCCGAATGGGCGGCGAAGCTGGAAGAACGCAAACACGACATCGATCGCGCCTACGAATACGTACAGCTGTACGGCCTCTACACCGAGTGCGAAGCGCTGTACCAGGTGGACAACCTGCTCGGCATGTGGGATTCCCTCGACGTCGCCGATCAGGCTGGATTCAACTTCGATCCGCGTTCGGTCGACTGGTCGTTCTACGTCACCGAGATCCACCTTCCGTCGATCGTCACCCACGCCAGGGCGAAAACGAAACCGGGCAAGAACCGCAATGATCGGACCGATCGTCTGCGCCGCAGCATCCTTTCCCCCGAGCGCCACCTCGCCGCCTTCGATCTGGAGAACACCCTGATCAGCAGCAATGTCGTGGAGAGTTTCTCGTGGTTGGCGACGCGTCGGCTGAATGCCCCCGAACGGATCCGGTACGTGCTGCGCACGCTCGCCCAGGCCCCCAGCCTTTCAGCGATGGATCGCAAGGATCGCGGCGACTTCCTGCGTTTCTTCTACCGACGCTACGAAGATGCACCCGTCGATCAGATCGCCGAGGACAGCAAGGAACTGCTGACCCAGTTGATCGTCACCAAAAGCTTCCCCGCCGGCATCCGTCGTGTCCGCGAGCACCGTGCGCTCGGGCACCGCACGATCCTGATCACCGGCGCGATGGACTTCGCCGTGGCCGGCTTGAAGCCGCTGTTCGACGAGATCGTCGCCGCCGAGATGACCGTGCGCCCCAACGGCACCTACAGCGGTGAACTGGCCAAGGTTCCACCGACCGGGGAAACTCGCGCCCAGGTCCTGAGCGACTACTGCAAGGCCGAAGGGCTGCTGCTCGAGGAGAGCATCGCCTACGCCGACAGCACCAGCGATCTGCCGATGCTCGAGTGCGTCGGCTTCCCGGTCGCAGTCAACCCCGAGACTCGCCTCGCGGCGATCGCGCGCAAGCGCGGCTGGCTGGTCGAGGACTGGTCCAAAGCGCCGGGCGGACCGCGTCCACTGCTGCCGCTCGGAACGATGCTCGGCGAGCGCGAGCGCAAACGGATGTTCAACGGCTCGTCGCTGACGCGAGGTCGGAGCTGATGAAAGCGCTGCAGGTTTCGCGCAAGGTCGCCCGACTCGGATTGGCTCGGATGGCCTCGGCCGTCAGCCCGTCCGCCGCTGCCAGGGTCGGTCCGATCAAGCTCGTCTCGCTCGATCCACCAGAGCTGCTCGGCGACGGGTGGCATGTCGTCAAGACGCGCCTCAGTGGTATCTGTGGCAGCGATCTGTCGACGATCGAGGGTCATGCATCGACCTACTTCGACGACCTCGTCTCGTTTCCGTTCACGCCCGGCCACGAGGTCGTCGGCGAGTTGCAGGACGGCACCCGCGTTGTCATCGAGCCGGTCCTCGGCCACGCAGCGAGGGGCTTCCCGCTTCCGTTTCCCGGTGCTGCGCCCGGCGACGGCGACGACTACGCCCACCTCGCCCTGCCCCCGCTCGACCCGGGTATCCAGACCGGGTTCTGCCACTCGACGGGTGGCGGGTGGAGCACCTACTTCCAGGCCCACTCGTCGCAGATCCACACGGTTCCGGACGAGTTGAGCGACGAAGCTGCCGTGATGATCGAGCCTGCGGCCGGTGGCATCCACACCGCTCTGATGTGCTGGCCCGCAATCGCCGATGTCGCCGTCCCCGTGATCGCCGTGCTCGGGGCCGGGACGATGGGCCTGTGCGCGATCGCCGGTTTGCGTCGGTACATCCCGAACGCGCACATCATCGTCGGAGCCAGGTACCCGCATCAGCAGTCGTACGCCCGAGCGTTCGGTGCCGACGAGGTGGTTGCCCCCAAGGAGCTGGCCCGAGCCGTCCGTCGCACGGTCGGCTGCCATGTCATCGGCGACTACCTCAGTGGCGGCGCGCACGTGACGATCGATGCCGTCGGCAACAGCGGCTCGATCGAATCGTGCCTGCAGATCACCAAGCCCCGTGGCACCGTGATCCTGATGGGCATGCCGGCCGAGGTCACGGTCGATCTGACCGGACTCTGGCATCGCGAGACGAAGATCTCCGGCTCGTACACCTACGGCACCGAGACGATGCCCGACGGCAGCACAGCGCGAACGTTCGACCTCGCGATCGAGACGGCCGCCGTGCTGGACATGGGTCGACTGGTCTCGGCCACATACCCGCTCGACGACTACGAAGATGCCATTGCCCACGCGGCTGCCGCCGGGCGTCGTGGCGCTGTGAAGGTCGCCTTCGACCTTCGCGAGACACACTCAGATCTGAAGACGTCTGCCCTGAAGAAGCTTGATATCGAGAAATTGGAGAAGCACTGATGCCTCGTCCCGGATTCGTCCTCGAGGTGGATCGAAACACTCCACCGATCCTGTTCTGGCGAGGCGAGGGCTACAGCCTCGAGAAGCTGCCCGCCGGCCGCAGTCGCGTGATCTACGCCCCCGAGCCGCTGGAAGCGCTGAAGGACATCGACGGCTCGATCGTGCACGCCCTGCTCAACCCGATCGACCACGACCCGTTGCCCGAGTTGTTGT
>JAYTRT010000638.1:0-3484 GCA_043746045.1 Actinomycetota bacterium
ATGCGAATCCGTCCCACCGGGTCCCACAGGCGGCGACCCGTATTGCACATTCACATAGATCGCCGACTCGTTTGGTGCGGGCGTGCCGCTCTCCTCGGCGCCAGCCGGCGACGGCGGAATCGCGGCGAGTAGGGCGAGCCCCAATACAAGTCTCAGAAGCCGCACAAATCGCCGCCTTTCAGCGAGCGCAGATCACGCCGTTCGAACAACAGCCACCGACCAGCGGATTGCCGCATCTCCCAGCGAGTCTCATAGGAATTTCTTTCCTCGTTGTAGATGATGTCGTCGCTCGGATTGGTCGGATCTGCGATGTCGTAGACCACTACCGGGTCATAGAGACATACAGACACAAAGGCTGACTCCCCTTCCACAGAGACCTTGTCGACACGAAGCAAAGCGGCTCCTCGTCCTTCGACGGAACGCAAGTTGTATTCGAGGCGGAACGCCATCAAGGCACGCGTCGAGAGATCGATGGGAGATCCGGCGAGGGCCACAGACTCGTATTGGCAGGTTGCCGGATCAAAGCCGCAACGCTCGCGTGTCGCCCTCGCCATTTCGAAATCCTGTCTGACGCGATCTTCAGCGGAGAGTTCCACCTGCACGGATGTTGTTGTCGCGTCGGCGACATTTACGGCGGTCGTGGTCGGGGTTGTGGACGTCGTCGGTATCGGCGATGTCGCAACAGTCGAAAGCGGCACGACCGACGTCGAGGTCGGCAGAGGTGAGGCGGTTGTCGGTGACGCAGTCAGCGGGACGGTTGGCGGTGACGCAGTCAGCGGGACGGTCGTTGCTGACGTTGCCGGCGGTGAGGCGGCGGTCTCGACCACCGAATCGAGATTCAGGTCTGTGCTCCTCGAGTCGGTCGAACACGATGAGGCGAACGCGATGGCAAACAGACAAACGCCGAAGGCTCTGAGTCGCATGGACTCTCCTCGCAGTTGTTCATCGCCCACGATCTACTGAGTGCTCTCAGACCGCCGAAAGTGGAAAACAAAATGTGACTACAGACTCTCGCCGCGATCGAGCGAGCGGTCAACCCCCTGCGCGATTCGCCACATCAGATGTGGCAGCCAGAACAGTGATCCGCGGAGCCGAGCGACCAAGCCCGTGCGGGTCTACAGGACGCTGGCGGCAATCCCGCCGCCGAGCACGAACCGGTCGGTCGGGTCGTACAGCACGAGGCTCTGTCCCGGCGCGATCCGGCGCTGGCGCTCGATCCATCGCACGTCGACCGATTCGCCGTCGGCGTGCACCGTCACGGTCGCCGGCTGCGGTACGCCGTGCGCGCTGCACTGCACGAGCACCGTGTCGGAATCAGCGACCGACGATGGTCCCTCGACCCACGTCATTCGGCCGACTGTGTGGCCGGCGACCAGCAGATCGACTTCATCGCCGACCGTGACCACAGCGGACTCCATGTCGATGTTCGTGACGAACCGCTTCGGTCCCCCGCCCGGCAGACCGATGCTTCGACGCTGACCGAGGGTGATCATCTCGACAGCTGGAACCGTGCCGAGAACCGTGCCGCGAGCATCCACCACGGAGGCCGAGCGGAACGGGATTCGCTTGCCCAGGAACGCGATGCGGCCGCCGGTACTGGTGATGAAGCACACATCCTGACTGTCGGGCTTGGTCGCCGTGCGCAGACCGAGCCGCGCAGCATGTGCCCGCACATCGGCCTTGTTCATGTCGCCGACCGGGAACATCGTCCGCTCCAGATCGGCAGAGTCGATCATGTGCACGACGTAGCTCTGGTCCTTGGCTCGATCGAAGCCGCGCTCCAGTTGGAGGCCCGTGGGCGATGCAGTGACCCGCGCGTGGTGGCCCGTCGCCACGGCGTCGAACCCGAGCAGCGTTGCCCGCTCACTGAGGCGGGCGAACTTGACATGTCGATTGCACTCGATGCACGGGTTCGGGGTGATTCCGGTCGTGTGCGCCGCAACATAGGGATCGACGACGTGCTCGTTGAAGTCCTCGCTGAAGTTGAAGACGAGATGATCGATGCCGAGCTGTTGAGCGACGCGCCGCGCATCGTCGACGTCGCTGACACTGCAACAGCCGGTATCGCTCTCGCCGCCCCACAGCCGCATCGTGACGCCGACGACATCGTGACCCTGCTCGACCAACAACGCGGCAGCGACCGACGAGTCGACGCCGCCGCTCATCGCGACCATCACCTTCATCGAGTCGCCTGCTGTACGGCACCGGCACGGAGACGCGTGACGGCATCGACCAGGACCACGATCGCCCGATCGACATCGGAGTCGGTCGTACTGTGGCCGAGCGTCAATCGGAGGGCACCGAGCGAGTAGCGCTTGTCGACACCCATCGCGGCGAGAACGTGTGACGGCTCCATCGCTCCGCTCGCGCAAGCCGAAGCAGAGGAGGCGCAGAGACCCTCCTCGTCGAGCATGAACAGCAGCGATTCGCTCTCGATGTCGGCGATGCACACGTGCGCCGACCCTGCGACCTTGATCCCACGTGGGATGGTTTCGATGACATCAACCAGTTGCATTTGCAATGAATCGACCAAGCGGTCACGCATTTCGGTGATTCGCGAGTTCTCGGCCACGCGCTCGATGTCGGTCAGCCGCATCGCTTCGGCCATCGCGACGATGCCCGCCACGTTGTGTGTGCCGCTTCGACGATCGCGCTCCTGTCCGCCTCCCTGCAGCAACGGCTCGAGGACGATTCCCTTGCGTGCGACGAGGACGCCAACACCTTTCGGGCCCCCGAATTTGTGAGCCGACAGCGCCATCAGCTGGACGTGCGGAGTGATGGTGCGAAGATCGATCCACGAGACAGCCTGCACGGCGTCTGTATGCAACACGGCACGCGGCGACCGGGAGCGCACGAGTGCCGCGACCTCGTCCAGGGGATTGATCGACCCGACTTCGTTGTTGACGGCCATCGCCGACACGATCGAGACGTCGTCGCCGAGTGCCGCAGCCAGTGAGTCGAGATCGATCCGACCTGCCGAGTCGACGGAAACGACACGACCCCCGCTGTGCTCGACGGCGTGCAGAACAGCATGGTGTTCGGCTGCCGAGCAGACGGCGACGCCGCCGTGTCGCCCGAGCGTGCCGACGATGGCAGCGTTGTCGCTCTCGGTGCCGCAACCCGTGAAGATGACTTCGCCGGGCTCGCAGCCGATGACGTCTGCGACGACGTCGCGCGCTTCGTCGACCACTTGACGGATCGACCGGGCAAATCGATGAGAACCGCTCGGATTTGCGAATCGCTCGCTGAGGAATGGCAGCATCGCCTCGACAGCCTCGGCGCGCATCGGGGTGGTCGCTGCGTGGTCCAAATAGGTGAGCGTGTCGCAAGCATGCACGTCGTTGAGGGTATCGCCGGTCACTCCAGCGCGCTGGCAGGGTGCCGATGCCACAGTTGTCAGCGCGCTTGCTGAAGTTTGCGGTAGAAAGCGCGCTATAGGGGTCGAAAACGCTCTGAGAACTGTCTCGGGGGTGCGGGGTGAGGG
>JAYTRT010000639.1:0-3483 GCA_043746045.1 Actinomycetota bacterium
GATCTGATGCGACGGTGTCGGTGGGGCTGAACGTGTCGGTCGTGCTCATAGGACCAGCATCGCAAGGGGGTGTGACAGAGTTTCCCTCTGCCCGTGAGCTGGGCGTGGATTCGAGCGCCGGCAAGCCACCGCCCATCGACGCTGCTGATCTCGTCGTCCGCAGCGAGGACTCACGCCTCCAGGCTGACCGAGTCTGTGCCAAAGTGGCCGCCGTGATCGCGGTACGTGTCCTTGTCGCCCTGCTGGGATCTGCGCTCGTGGTCTGGACGATCGGTTCGGCGGTCAAGACGGTCGTGCTGCCACGGGCGACGTCGTCGGTACTGACCCGTGCGACGTTCATCAACGTGCGGCGAGTGTTCGATCTGCTTGCCAGCCAGCGCCAGTCGTTCGAGTTCCGCGACCGGATCCTGGCGATGTACTCGCCGATTGCACTGCTCGCCCTTCCCGCGACGTGGGTCGCACTGGTGATGGCGGGATTCACCGGGGTGTTCTGGGGCCTCGGCTTGCATCCGTGGTCCGAGGCGTTCATCGTGTCCGGCTCGTCGTTGCTCACGCTCGGTTTCGATCGGCCGTTCGGTATGTGGCGTACCCTGGCGTCGTTCGTCGAAGCGGGCATCGGCCTCGGGCTCGTCTCGTTGATGATCTCGTACCTGCCGACGATCTACAGCAACTTCAGCCGGCGTGAGGCCCTGGTCGGCATGCTCGAAGTGCGCGCCGGCCTTCCGCCCAGCCCAGCGGAGCTTCTCGTGCGGTACGAGCGGATCGGCTGGGGAGGCCGGATCCACGACGACTTGTTGACGCGTTGGGAGCAATGGTTCATCGAGGTCGAGGAAAGCCACACGAGTCAACCGTCGCTGGTGTTCTTCCGCTCGCCGCACCCAGGGAGGAGTTGGATCACGGCTGCCGGCTGCGTGTTGGACACGGCTGCGATCACCGCATCGACCATCGACCGGCCGCACGAAGCGCAGGCCGACATCATGCTGCGCACCGGCTGGTTCTGCCTCCGTCGGATCTGCGACTTCTACGGCATCGCGTACGACCCTGACCCTGCGCCGGATGACCCGATCTCCATCACGCGACACGACTTCGACCTCGTCTGCGTCGAACTGCACGCAGCAGGAATCCCGCTCAAAGCCGACCGCGACCAGGCCTGGTCCGACTTCGCCGGTTGGCGGGTGAACTACGACATGGCGCTGCTGTCGCTGTGTTCGCTGATCGACGCCCCACCGGCGAAGTGGTCGAGCGACCGAGCACCGATCAAGAGGATCAAGCCCAAGGTGTTCCGCAAGGCGGCCAATCAGGCGTCTCGGACGTGGACGAGTCGCCCGCCGAGGTCTGCTGCTCGGAGCGTTCCGGTCAGCGACGCCGGTGCCGGTCCTGAACAGTTTCCCGACTGAACGACGAACGCGTTGCCAGGGAATCGCTCTCAGCCGGTGAACCTGCCGTCAGCCGGCGAGCCGGTTGCCAGGGGAACCGTTCTCAGCCAGTGAGTTGCACGGACACGATGATCGCCACGATGCCGACGGCGACCGGTGCCGCGTACGTGATCCATTTCGCAACCGGCTTCCACTTCGGCGCCATCATCGCCAGGCTGCACAGCGATCCGGCGACGATGCCGCCGATGTGGCCGCCGATCGCGATGTTGCCGATCACGAAGGTGAGGACGAGGTTGAGGGCAAGCGTTCGTCCGACGCCGGTCTGGAGGATGTTGATCCCCTGACGATGCATCGACAGGGCAGCTGCGGCCATCAAGCCGAAGACCGCACCCGATGCACCGCCGGCGATTGCGTGCTGGTTGAGGACGAGGATGCCGGCCGAACCGCCGAGCAGGGCGGCCATGTACAGGAGGACGAACTTGGTGCGGCCGAGGCTGCGCTCGAGGATCTGGCCGAGCAGGTACAGCAGATACATGTTCAATGCGATGTGCAGGATGCCGAAATGCAGGAACCCGCTCGTGACGAGCGTGTACCAGTGGTGCGTCGAGTGGAGGACCTCGCGGTTGAGGCCGAGATCGAATTGCTGTTGGGAGATCTGGCCACTCCCACCGATGCCGCCTCCGATCGTGGACGAATCGGTGGCACTGGTGTACACGAAGACGGCGACGTTGATCGCCATCAGGACGTAGGTCATCAGGATCGGTTGGCGCGCGCTGGCGTATTTGACCCGGGTCTTGAGGTCTGGCTGGGCGGCCTTCGCGCAGTCGAGGCAATGCGACCCGACCTGGGCCTGGACCAGACAGTCACTGCACGCCGGCTTGCCGCAGCGCGTACAGCGCCGCCCCGTCTCACGGTCGGCATGTCGGTAGCAGTGGGTGATCGTAGGCGGCTGGGGCAGCGACATACCTGCAGGATATCGGTGCGCCTGGCTCCCCTCCCGGCGGCTCGCCGTCCTCACCAACCGCTTACCTGACCGTCGGTCGACGGCTACTCGAGCGGGACGTCCTCGATGGCGTTCAGGAACCCGGTGGTCCACCACCTGCGCAGGTTCGACCACGCATAGATCCCGGTGTCGTGACCGTCGCTCCACGTGATGGACACCCCCCAGGCGCCGCTGAACTCGGCGTCATGGATCGTGATCGTGTCGGATTGGCCGGGACGTGGCCAGGCGAGTTCGTGACGTTCGCGAAACCCGCGACAGGTCGCACACGGGCAGGCGGCGCGCAGTTCGGCGACGCCGAAGGTGCAGATCAGACCGTCGTCGAAGGTGATGATGACCTTCTCCGTCCGTTCGATGGTCACGTCCACCACGTCGGATTGTTCTTCGATCATCGCTTCTCCACCCGGTTCACCATCAGACGATCATCGCAGCGCCGTGACGATCACGGCCACGATCACCGTCAGGATGATCAGACCGTTGTACGCAGTGTGGGCACGCGCCGACTCCAGCGTTGCCTCCGACGTCGAACCCTGCACTCGGAACGACCGCAGGTAGGTCGCCATGAAGTACGCGCCGCCCACGCTCAGGGCCAAGGCAGTTCCGATGGGAATTCCGATCACGGCGTGGACCAGACCGAACTGGACGACCTTCAGCGCGCGCTTCGGGCGTGACCAGCCTTCGGCACCGCGCCGGAACATCTGCTCCTCTGCGTAGGCGAACAGTGGCAGAGCCGGGATCAGCAGGGTCAGGAACACAGCTGGGATCAGCCATTCCCAGACGGTGCCACTGGTGGAATCGTTGGAGCCGAAGACCGGATTCCCTTGGCCGCCGAGCGCGGTCCACCATCCCCAACTCAGCCCTGGAATCTGCCACAGCAGCGCTGCCAACCCGATGACACCGGTCAGCACGAGGGGGATCGGCCAGAGATGACGCCAGCGGATTCGACCGACGATGACCCGCAACAGTTCACGTCCATCGGCACTGAACGACCGTCGTGTCCCCGTTGCCAGCCGGAAGCCGACGAACCCGAGCACACCGAACGTGGCGACATTTCCGAGGCGACCGTTCAGATCAGCAAGCACGGCGCGATTGTACGGGCGGCCGTCG
>JAYTRT010000640.1:0-3478 GCA_043746045.1 Actinomycetota bacterium
GCCTCTCGCGCTCGAAGTCTCGCTCGTATCGCTTCAGCACCAGTGCGAAGAGCGTCTCCAGAGTTTTCGCCGCAAGGTAGTGCTCGATGATCTCGCCGAGCGTGAAGTGGTCACCGTGCTGACGCAGCTCGTCGAGCAATGTGCGCAGGAACAACGCGCTCGCAGTGGCCGGAGCCGAAACGATCCGTGCAACGTGGACCTCGTCCAGGCCCTTCGAATAGCGCCCGAGAAAGGAGACGATCAGTTCTCGTTGCTCCTCTTCGTCGAGAGGAGGAACAACGGCGCGGGGCAACCCGCGGCGGAGGGCTTCGCGTTCGACGCCCGAATCAGATCCTGTGGTCGCGGTCATCACGACGCGGACGTTTCCCGGGACGATCTTCGGAAGCCACGTCAGCATTCGCGCCCCGTCGACATCGTCGAGCAGGTCGACTCCATCGATGACGATCACCGTTCGACGTGTGGAGGCGCCTGCTCTCGCGAACGCTGCGAACAGTTCGGCTCGTCGGGCGGCAGCACCAATCACACCACCACTCGCAGCATCACCCCGAGCATCGACCTGCAACGTGACGTTGCCCGCGCGGTCAATCGCACCGATGACACGCGCGGCCATCGCCATCCAGTCCGACGACTCGGCCGTGGCACCGACGTGATGCTCGAACACCACGTCGTGCGGATGAGCGTCGCGCCACGCCCGCAGCCAGTGGGCCACCACGGCAGACGCACCGCATCCGACATCACCGGTGACGAGCAGCGGCTGTCCGTCGCCGCTTCCGAACGCATCGAGTCGTGACATGGATCGCGACCGATGAATCTGGCCCAGTAGCTGCGCCTGGCCGAAAGCGCGATGGGCCTCGGCGTCTCGGTCGAGTGCATCGGGGACTTCGTCGAGCGGATAGAGGTGCTCGATCAGCGCCGTGAAGTCGGCCAGAACCCGCTCGCCGAGGGCTCTCGGGTTCGGATATTCCCACGTGCGCAGCCCGGCGGACCGAACTCGATCCTTCAACTGATCGAGACGCTCACGCCGATGTCGGGCAGCGGCTTCTGCCGCATCCGCACCGACCGAAGCGATGTCCTCGGTACTCGCGGTTTCCCCGAGCACGATTTGCTCCGACTCCGGCCGAGTGTTGACCCAGACGGGGTCGCGGAGGTAGAAGAACGAGTGCGCAGCGGCGCTCGGATCGTTGAGCACACCATGGAGGATCTCCATCTCCGTGACAGACGTGCCGTCCAGTCCGGCCAACCACGGCAACTGCTCGGCGATCCCATCCGGGAGGTGCTCGGGGATCCAGCCGTAGCGCTGGCCGAGGAGACCAATGAAGTACGGACGGCTGCGGTCGATCTCGGCAAGACAGATCGGCAGCACTGCGCCATCCGCCTTCTGTTCGTCGGTGACACCCCAGCGCAAGTCGACCTCGGACCAAGCAACCCCGCGGATCTCGCACAGCCGACGCAGCTGCGGGAAGACCCGCTTGACCAGTTCCTCCCGCTCCTCCTGCATATCGCGGAAGGTCGAGGAGACGAACACCCGGATCGACCGGAACGCGAGTGGACCGGACGACATCGTCCGATTGTGTCAGCCGCGTACACTCTTCAGGTGCGTCTGTGGCCCCGGCATTGGCATCCCGAAACCTGGGTGTGTTCGATGCGAGGACACGTCACTCCTGCGGTCGACGCAGTGACCGTCGGACCCGACGATGCCGAACTCGGCACGGTACTCGCCGACGGGCGTCGGTTGGCCCGCTGCCTGCGCTGCGACACGTGGATCGAGCACATGCCACCTGACCCGGCAACCGCTCGTTGGCAGACGTTGCCGCCACTGCCCGAGCTACTGAAACCACGGCGCGGCAAGCCGTTGCAGGAAGCGATCATGATGCGTCTGATCTCGGTGAACAAGGCTCTTCACGCTTCGGTGTTCACGTTGCTCGCCGTTGCCCTGCTGCTGCTCGAGACCAACCTGGCCCACATCCACCGTTGGGCCCAGGGGATGATCACCAGGTTGTCCGGTCCGCTCAGTGACACCGGGCAGCAGGCGAGCCGGAGCTGGCTCGCGCGCCAAGCGCAACGATTGTTCAATCTGGAGCCCGGCACGATCAAGCTGCTCCTCGGCCTTGCGATCGTCTACGCCGTGGTCGAGTGGACGGAAGCGATCGGGCTGTGGAAGGAGAAGCGGTGGGCCGAGTACCTCACCGTGGTCGCCACGACAGGCTTCTTGCCGCTGGAGATCCATGAGCTGATCCAACGGATCACGGTCATCCGCGTCCTGGCATTCGTCATCAATGTGGCACTCGTCATCTGGCTCGTCCTGAACAAGCATCTGTTCCGCGTTCGCGGCGGTGAGCGGACGCTGCACGAGGGCAAGGAATTGGACTGGGCAGCGCTGCTCGCGTCGCCGACTCCGGCCCGTTCACGATCCGTAAGCTGACGCCCATGAGCGATTTCAACACCCAGGTCATCGAGGAGTTCCGCGCCAACGCAGGCAAGGTCGGCGGCCCATTCGAAGGTGCCGCGATGGTTTTGCTGACGACCACCGGCGCAAAGAGCGGCCAGCCGCGAACGACACCACTGGTGTACCTGCCGCACGGCGATCAGGTCATCATCTTCGCCTCGAAGGCCGGGGCGCCGACCAACCCTGACTGGTACCACAACCTGGTCGCCCATCCGACCGTCACCGTCGAGATCGGCACGGAGACCTACGAAGCTACGGCGGTCGAAGTGACTGGTGAAGAGCGCAATCGGTTGTTCGCAGCAATGGTCGCGGTCATGCCAGGATTCAAGGGTTACGAAGAGAGCACGACGCGAGTCATCCCAGTGATCGACCTGCGGCGCAACTCCTGACACCCACACCTCTCGGTCATCGTGGCCCCTCAGGTGACCGGGCAGCTCCCGCCATCCGCCATCAACGTGTTGCCTGTGAGATAGCGGGCATCGTCAGACAGCAGGAACCGGACGATCGGGCCGACGTCTTTCGCCGGGTCACCCATTCGGCCAAGCGGATTCCGGCCGAGAACGCGTGCGGCCATCTCCGGATCCATTTCGAACGCACGATCCATTGCGGGTGTGCCGGCCAGCGGCGCCACACAGTTGACACGTATCCCCGCCGGCCCCCACTCACGAGCCAGGCTGCGGACCATGCCGCGCTGCGCAGCCTTGATCGCGGCGTAGACGCTGAGCTTGGCCTTTCCCTCGAAGCCTGCTTCGGATGTCAGCACCACCAGCGAACCGCCCGAGGCACGAAGCAGGTCGTACGTCGTGGTGGCCAACAGATGCAGGCCGCGCAGAGATACGGCGATGTGATCCTCGAGTTCGGCCATTGGCACCTCGGCCAGAAGAACGGGCTTCGGCGACAATCCACTCGTGGCGTTGAGGACAACGCCGTCGAGTCGACCGGACTTCGATGTGATCGTGGTCACGACGCGCCGCACGGCACTTGCGTCGGCTGCGTCGCACTCGACGAAATATCCCGATCCGCCGAGATCGT
>JAYTRT010000641.1:0-3476 GCA_043746045.1 Actinomycetota bacterium
CGCGGCGATCCGGCAGCCTCGGTTCGGCTGCTGAACGAGGCGCTCGAGCTGTACCGGGGGCCGGCGTTCTCCGACCTGGAACACGTCGACATGGCCCGGTACGAGTCGATTCGCATCTCCGACCTGGTCGAGTCGACCCGCGAGGATCTGCTCGAACTCGAGCTGGAACTGAACGATCCGCCATCGAGCGAGCTGATCAGTACGGCCCAACAGCTCACTGCATCCGAGCCATATCGCGAGCGCCGCTGGGAGCTGCTGATGTCTGCGCTGTACAGAGCCGGCAGACAGGCCGACGCGCTCGACGCGTACACCGAGGCACGTCGACGGCTGATCGACGAGCTCGGGGTCGAACCCGGCCCGTCGCTGCGCTCGATGCAACAGGCCGTGCTGGCACAGGACGATCGCCTGGAGCGACGTCGTCCCATCGGAGGGCCGGCCGATGTCGATCACCCGGCGGGTTCCGTTCGTCACCGGGTGCCTGCACCCTCGACCCGACTCATCGGACGCACCAAAGAGCAACACGATGTGATCCAAGCGTGGGCCCGGACGCGCCTCGTCACACTTCTCGGACCCCCCGGGGCGGGCAAGACCAGGGTCGCCATTGCTTCGGTCGAGGACGACGAGGACCGTGTGTGGTTCGTCGTGCTCGATCAGGACACCGATAGTCGATCGGTCAGCGCGACGATTCTCGACGTCGTCGCCCCGGCCTCGCGTGCATCCGACGCACTGGAGGGGGTCATCGCCCAGCTGTCGGAGTCGTCGGGAACGCTCGTCCTCGACGGTTGCGATGCGAGGAGTGACGCCGCCGGTCGGTGTGCTGCGGCCGTCCTCCGCGGATGCCCCGGGGTGCGAATATTGGTGACCAGCCGAGAACGACTGGGCTTGATCGAGGAAGCGGTGATCATGGTCGGCCCGATGCCCGCCGACGACGCGCGCACCCTGCTGGTCGACCGTGCGCGGTTGAGAGTGCCGGATTTCGCTCTTGCCCGGACGGACGAAGCCGTTGCCGACAGATTGTGCGAGCTGGTCGACAGGCTGCCGCTCGGAATCGAGCTGATTTCCCGGCATCTGCAACTGATGCGACTCGACGAGGTCATCACCCGGGTCGACGCCGATCTCGGTCGTTGGACCAGAGGCGAGATCGGAGCGCCACGCGGCCTGTGGTCTGCTCTTCGTGCAGCGACGGACCGGCTGGCCCCGATCGAACGTCGCACGCTGGCGGCTCTTGCGGTGATCGGTGTCGATGCGTCGGTCGCCCGTGTCCGCGACGTCGTCGACCTCGATGCCGAACCGATCGAGATCGACGATGTGTTCGACGTGCTGGCCCGACTGGTCGACCACAGCCTCGTCAGCGTCTCGAGCGGGACCGGGCAGACGAGGTTCCGTCTGCTTCACAGTGTCGCGGCATACACGTTGGAGACGATGACCTCCGTCTGCGAGGAACTGCGAAGCCGGTATCACCACGTCGTGCTCCGAGCGTTGACCCAGATCGCTGCAGACTTCTCCGACGCCGATCGGGCCCGGATGACATCTCGAATGGACGATGAAATTGCCCAGGTTCGGGTCGTGCTGTCGGAACTCATCACTGATCCCGGTGACGGCGTCGCTGCGCTGGCGGCTCTTCGGCTCGCCGTTCGCCTCGGGGACTACTGGCTGGGACGGCACCCGGCCGAAGGGTTGAATTGGCTGACGGGTCTCCTCGACGTGACAGAACCCGATCGTGGACTGCTCGCCGAAACCCTGCTGCGGTGCGGCCACCTCGCCTATTGGGCGACTGACTTCGATCGGGGGTGTCTGGTCCTGGAGCAGGCGCGTCCCGTGTTCCATTCGCTCGGGGACGCTCTCGGGGAGGGCCGGACCCTTCGTCGTCTCGGCGCAATTGCGACGGCACGTGACGATCTGGAAGAGGGTGGCCGATTGATCGCGGAGTCGCTGGCCTGCTTCGAGCAGGCAGAAGCCGAAAGCGAGATCGGCACGACGTTGCTGCATCTCGGTTCATTGCTCGCCGACCAGGGCCTCGTCGATCAGGCGCTGCCCGTGGTCGAACGAGCGCTGCTCATCGCTCGATCCGGCACCGATCCACTCGCTGTGGGCCACGCGCTCGCGGCGATGACGCTCGTGCGCTGGAAGGCGGGGGACATGCCAGGCACGATCGACAGCGGCGAGCAGGCGCTTGCACTGTTCGATCGATTGGGACAACACGCAGCGGGGGGAACAGTTGCCTATCGATTGTCGGCGGCATCACGGATCATCGGAGACGTTCGCAGCGCGCGCAGCTTCGCCCTCCTTTGCACAGAAGCAGGTGTCCGGACCGGGACGCGAACCACCGTCGCTCTCGGGCACCTCCACCAGGCCAGACTCGACCTCGATGTTGGCGAGTTCGCGATGGCCGGCGCACATCTGCTGCTTGCCCTCGACCAGATCGATCCAGCGGCCGATCGCTGGGTCCTCGTCGAGCTGCTCGAGGCCGTGGCACGACTCGGGAGCGAATTGTCGGTGGCCGATGGAACTCGTTTGATCGAGTCGGCAGCGGCAATTCGGTTGATGATCCAGCAACCGGTGTCGTCTGCTGACCGGCGCGATATCCAGCGTGTCCGCGATTGCGCCTCCCGATTCGACGATGGCGCTCGTGACGACGGGTCGTTCGTCGCTCTCGTGGACGCCGCTACAGCGCACGCCCTTGCCGTCGTGATCTGCCGGGAGGCGACCGACGCCGCCGGCCGTCGCTCCACGGTTCGACGGATACGGGGCTGACCCGGGAGTTGCGGAGTGCCGCGACGGGGCGGACCACTCTCGTCGGAGCGTCGTGATTCAGGGTACAAGGTCACATGACGGGGGGTCTGCGTCCCCTGACGTCGAGGGCCCGAGATTCTTACGGTGGTGCTCAGGACATCTCGCACAACCGGAGGATCAGATGAGCACAGCAACAGTCGCCCAACCACGAAACATCGAGCCAGTGAAAGGGGTCAGCACGGCTGCGGTGGCGACACCCGTCGTCGCGCTCAAACGACGCACGATCGACACGGTGCTGATCGGCTTCGGCGTCATCGCGACAGCGGTGTTCGGCGTCGCCGGAGGACTGTTGACATGGGGTCACAATTTCTCCAGCGACTACGTCAAGAAGGAGCTGAGTTCGCAGAACATCAGCTTTCCCTCGGCCGCCCAACTGACCACCGAAGGGCGGCCTGACCTGCTCTCGCATGCGGGTCAGCGTCTGGTCAGCGGTGATGGAGCACAGGCGTACGCCAGCTACATCAATGGCCACCTCGCCAAGATCTCCCCCGGGGCGACGTACGCCGACCTCGCTGCGCCAGAGACAGCGGCCAAAGCCGCAGTCACCGCTGCGGCTGGTCAGCCTGCAGCTCAGATCGCCACACTCCAGGCCACGGCGGATGGCATCACCAACACCCGTAACACGCTGTTCAAGGGCGAGACGCTCCGTGGGCTGCTGCTCTCGGCCTACGCCTGGTCGACAG
>JAYTRT010000642.1:0-10686 GCA_043746045.1 Actinomycetota bacterium
AAAAGTGTCGGTATGACCAGCTTGGTGCTCTCCATCGGGATCGCTGTGACGTTCCTCACGGTGTGGGGCGTGATCATGGTCGTTGCGTACCTGTTGGGCCGTGAGCCCGCTGCCGCCCCGGCGGTCGTCGCGGTCGAGTGGGCCGCCGCGACCCCGGCGGCCGTCGATCCCGTTCAACTGACGTGACGCCGGAATGACCTCGACGGAGGGACCCGGTTGACAACATAGCGAGCGCTCGCTATGTTGACGACCGTGCGTCAAGACGACCGGAAGGCTGCCACGAGAGCCAAGCTGTTGGAGTCCGCCGCTGAGCTGTTCGCCGAACACGGCATCGCTGGCGCTTCGGTCGATGCGATCGCACTGCGCGCAGGTCGGACAGTTGGTGCTCTGTACGGGCACTTCGCGAGCAAGGAAGAGCTGCTCTTCGCCGTTGTCGACGAATGGCTCGCCGACGCGGCAACTGTCGTCGCTGCCGAGCTCGAGCTGGCCGACGATGCCGAGGGCCGCCTTGCGGCACTCTGGCGTGCCGTGTCGCAGCAGTCGTCGGCGCGATGGCTGGCTCTCGAGCACGAGGTGTGGGGCCACGCAATACGCGATTCGAGCGCACTCGAACGGCTACGCGCTCGCTATGTCGCGACGTGGGACGGCATCGCCGAGCTGTCCGCGCGCTGGCCGGAGTTCGCGGGTGCGGCGGCCAATGCGCCGGTGATCGTCGGTGTGCTCTTCGGCATGGCGATGATGCACCAGGTCTCGCCCGGAGCGATCACCGATGAGATGGCCGTGCGTACCCTGCACCACCTCGTCTCGTCACCCCGCATCACATCGACCACCGATACAGACGGAGCCAACAGATGAGTACGACCGACCTTCCGCACATCGATCTTCTTGCCGAGACGTGGGCTCGTGGCGTACCCCACGACCAGTTCGACGCATTGCGTCGCGATGCGCCCGTCTATTGGCACGAGGAGGTCGGCGGTTCCGGATTCTGGGCTATCACCAAGCACGCCGACGTCAAGCGGATCAGTCGCGATTCGCGCACGTTCTCCTCGGCGCTCGGGGCCACGTTCATCCCCGACCAGGACGAAGAGACGCTGATGATGCTGCGCCTCAGCGTGTTGAACATGGACGATCCGCAGCACACTCGCTATCGCAGCATCGTCGCCAAAGGGTTCACGCCGCGTGTGATCAACAAACTGATCGACGACATCGATGCCCGCGCAGTTCGAGTGGTCGACGACGTCATCGATCGTGGTGAGTGCGAGTTCGTCAACGACATCGCCTCGAAGGTGCCCATCCAGACCATCTGCACGATGCTCGGTCTCGACGACGAGCTGTGGCCGCGGATGGTCGAGCTGACCAACATGATGATCGGCTCGCTCGACGAAATCGGCGGCGAGAATGCCGGCCAGCTCGCAGCGATGGAGGTCTACGCGTTGTGTGATCAGATGGCCGCAGCCCGCCGCGCCGATCCGCGCGACGACATCATGACCGCTCTCGTCAACGCCGAAGTCGACGGCCAACGGCTGGACGACGGCGAACTGAACATGTTCTTCGTGACGCTCATCGTCGCCGGCAACGAGACGACGCGGAACTTGATCAACCACTCGATGGTTGCGTTGATGGACAATCCCGGCGAGGCCGAACGACTTCGCAGCGACGCCTCGCTGTGGCCGACCGCGGTCGACGAGATGTTGCGGTACGGAACGTCGATCCACAACTTCCGGCGGACTGCAACCGTCGACACGGAGATCCGCGGCACCCCGATCAGGGCCGGTGACAAGGTCGTGATGTACTACGCCGCAGCCAATCGCGACGAAGAGGTCTTCGACGATCCGCATCGCTTCGACGTTTCTCGGCGGCCCAACGATCACGTCACCTTCGGCGGGGGAGGCGTCCACTTCTGTCTCGGTGCCAGCCTCGCCAAGGCTCAGATCCGGGCGACGATGCAACAGGTCGTGGAGCGCCTCGGCAATCCGCAGCCAGCGGGACCGATGCGTCGACTGAAGAGCGACTTTGTCGACGGCATCACCGAGATGCCGATCACCTTCACGGCGCGCTGACGAACGTCGCGCATTCCCCAGTGAGACGAGCCGGCTGTCATGACCGGGGCTGCGAAAGGCGCAGCAGGCGAGCGCCGACCAAATCAGCCAGCGCGACAGCAGTTCGCCGCTGTTCCGGACTGAGCGAGATACCAACGGTGTCGTGCGGGAAGGCGAGCACGAAGTGTCCCTGGGTGCGGCCGCTCGACCGGACTGGGATCGCGACGAGCCCGCGACCTGCCGGGTTCGTTTCGGCTGGAACTCTGATCGCGCCGTGTCGGATCTCGGGCATCGTCGATGGAACCGCGCCTCGAACGAATCGACATGACTTCAGGTCGAGCCGTTCGGTCAGCTCCTGAACCGCCAGAGCGACCAGGCGCCCTGGATTGTCCGCGCCCGACAGCAGCTCAGCCTGCCGAAGGAGCTCTGCCAATTGCGACTGAGCGACCGCTGCCCGGGCTGCCTGGCGACGGCTTCGCTCGACCATTGTGCCGACCAAGAACCCGACCGCCACGAACAAGATCGCGATCTCCGCGTCGTTCGCCGCTGACGCATGCAGCGAATGGGCCGGTCCGGTCAGCACCACGTCGAACCACAACGCTGACGACAGGGATGCAACGATTGCCGCAGGTCGGCCGCCGATGGTCGCCATCGAGACGATCACGGTGATGATCAGCAGGGTGACGACGACATTGTCGACGTGCTTCGGAATCGAGGCGACACCGATCACCAGCAGCGCCGGCCAGGCTGCCGCAAGCAGCAGGCGCAGCCCGAAACCCGGCGGCCGCGACCTGGTACTCACATCGACGGCTTCTGCTCGGGGCGACACGCTGTGCACGACGCCGACGGTAGGCGGGGCGATTGATCTTCTCGGCTGCCCTTCTCGGAACCTTTATGCCCAGCCCGGGAAGCTTTGCGGATAATTTCGGGTTCCGATCGAAAGCTGCTCGAAATGAGGCCGACAGTGCGCCCGATGGAGCATCAGCGCCGAGCTGGAGTCGTGATTCCGCATGACGACGAGCGACGAGAACGCTGATCGTCAGTGCATCACAGCGCGAGAGGAGCGGTCGACGAGCTGTGTCGAGATCGGTAGTTCCTGGCCCGTACCCGTCCACCGCATCCGCCGCTCGAACACCATGTGGCGGAGTGGTTCTTGGTTCGGTCGTAGATCAGCCAATGGCAGCTCTGTTCAGGGCATGCCTTCAACATCGTCCACGTGCCATCGATGCGCGCTCGAGCGACGATCCCCAAAATGGCCGTGATGAACGCGTCGACTCCGCGTTGCGAGACGGGACGGAACATCGAATCGACGCCGAACACTGCGGTGACCGGATGTCGAGCGGCGATCTGTTGCAGATCGTGCCACTGTGCCGCTCCGTCGCCGGAACCCCCGTTTGCAATCGCAAGACAGCGCAGGATCGAACGGAGCTCCGTGAGCTCGCCGACGTCCGTCGACGTCATCGAGCCGGGTGCATGGCCGCTCTCGCGCAACCAGGCTTTCGCTTCTGCGACGCTGCCGAGCAGATCGGCTCCCGAATGCAGGTTGACCGTGTTGACGAACTGGCGGAGCTCCTCCAGATGGCCGGGTGCAGCGCGGGACTCTGGCCACCACGCGCGTGGGATCCATCGCCCTCGCCGATCGGTGATCCATTCGATCGGTCTCCCCGGCTGTGCCGTCACGGCGGCTCCTCTCTGAGGTCTGGTTGGATGCACGTCATGCGTAATATACTCTTTGCTCGTAATGTCTCAGTCCGGCTCCGGTGCATTTCGGGTGATCGCCGTCGTCTGCTCGATCGTCATCTGCTCCTCGCTCGGCGTCAGCAGCTGTTCGTCGATACGGGAGACCGATCCCGCAGCGAAGTTCGCAGCCCCGATACCAATCGATCTCCCGGTCCCGTCCGGCTCGCGCGAGGCGGCGGTTGCCTCGCTTGCGTACTCGGGCTCGGCATGGTTCGCCGCTGGGTCGTTCCGCGACGCGGCCGATCAGCATCACCCGGGGCTCTGGGCGTCCACCGATGCGGTCCACTGGACGCAGGTCATGACCGCGCCGGTCACGTACTACGGACAGATCAGCGAGCTGTATTCGGTCGCCGCATCGGTACGGGGTGTCGTTGCCCTGGGCGCGGCGACCGGCGGCGCTCACGGAAATCCGAGGACCGTCAGCTGGATTCTCCGGCAGGATGGTCGCCTCCACGAAGTGGTCGCGGGCTTCGAGTTGTACAACGGCGTCCGACAGATCTCGGTGAGATCGGTGGCCGAGGGACCCCGCGGTTGGGTGATCATCGGGTCGCGGGTCGATCAGAATGGCCGGATCGGAGCAGCATCGTGGACGTCGCCGACGGGTGACGACTTCACGATCCACGATGACGACGCAACGCTGTCCAGCGCGACGACCGAGCAGATCTTCGGCCTCGACGTCGCTCCGATCGGTGACGGGGTGGTCGCTGTCGGCGAACTCACCACCTTCGGGGCCACTGCGGGTGAAACCGACGGCATTGCCTGGACCTCGTCGGATGGTGCGAAGTGGACCAGGTGGACACCCGCTGGTCTGCAGCTCGGAGGAAGCGGCGTACAGCGTCCGCAACGCGTCGCCAGCCGAGGCAGACGAATATTGATCGCTGGAACACAGAGCGACGGCAAGAGGACTTCGATCACGGCATGGAGCACGATCGATGGAACGACGTGGTCCAGAACCACCGTCGAACCGTTCGGCACGAGTGACGATGTCCTGTCGGCTGCAACCGCCGCCACAGTCACGTCGAATGGCTTCGTCGTCGCTGCACGCCAGGGTGGCATCCTTCGTCTCGCGACATCGGTCGACGGACGAACCTGGACTGAGCTGCCGGTTGGGTCAGGACTGCCGACGGGCAATCGCGCTGGTCTCACGGTGCAGAGCAACGGCGACACATTGCTGATCGGCGTCACGAGCCTGAGCGGCGGCGGCCTCTGGCGCACGACAGCGAGTCAGTGAGTTGTGCGGGAAGGCGTACCCGTTACAGCGACGATTCGCGAAAGATCATGCGGTTGTGTCGGCCGGCCCCGGAGGCATCGGATGCTGGATGACGATGTTGCCCAGCTGCTCGGCGGCATCCATCCGTTCAAGAGCAGCGGGGTAGTCGCCGACAGCGAAGACGTGGTCGATGATGACCGGGAGACCGCCTTCGATCAGGCGGGTCACTTCGGCGAATTCCTGGTAGCTGCCGACCGTGGAACCGATGATCTCCCACTGTTTGAAGAACAGACGTGGCATCGAGATCTCCACGTTGGGGCCGCTCGTGCTTCCGCAGACCACCATCCGTCCGCCCGGCTTCAGCGAGCGTGTCGACTGCTGCCATGTGGCTGGGCCGACACTCTCGACGATCACGTCGGCCTGCACAGGCCACGACCGGTCGGCGGAGTCGTACGCTGCCGAAGCGCCCAGACCGAGCGCTGCGGTGCGCTTGGCCTCGCTCCGGCTGGTGACGATGACCTCGGCGCCCATGTGTTTGGCCAGCGTCAGTGCCGCACACGCGACGCCCGAGCCGATCCCCACGACGAGGACGGTCTCTCCGGCCGCCAGACGCGCCCTCTTCAGCATCCGAAACGCAGTGAGGTACGCGATCGGATAGGCGGCACATTCGGCCCAGGTGCGGTTGGTGGGACGTTGCACGATGTTGCGGGCCGGAGCTTGGACGAAGGTTGCGTGACCGCCCCAGACGTGTTCGCCGACGATGGTGAAGCCCGGACCGAGCGGGCTGTTGTTGCCGAATGCCACGATGTCCTCGACCGGCGAGATACCGGGGTTGACCACGACTTCGTCGCCGACGGCGAGGTGTGTCACGGCACTGCCGATCGACTCGATGACGCCCGCTGCGTCGCAACCGGGCACGTGAGGCAGTTTCGGCCGAGGCAGTCCCCTCGTGATCCACAGATCGAGATGGTTGAGCGCGCTGGTCACGACTCGAACCCGGACCTCGTCAGCGGCCAGTGGGGGCAGCTCGATCTCGCCCCATCTGTATGCGCCGGGCGAGTCGTCGAGGATCCACGCGTCCATTCGTTCGACCGTAGCCGGTGCGGGTCGATCGGCCTGGCGGTGCGCAAGACTTTCACAGGTGCGTGTCGACTCGTGCGCCACAGGGCTCGGCGCATACATCGCCAAAGCCACGCAGGTCGGTGACTTCCACCGGATCCTGGCCGGCGTGACGATCATGGCCCTCTACATCGTCACGCTCAACCGGCTCTTCTGGCGACGCCTCGACCACCTCGCCGAACACCGCTACAGCTGAGGGCGGGTCAATCGGCGTCGAGCGTCGCAGCAACGTGGGCGAATCGTGGCTGACTCGTTTAGGCTCGGCGGGCAGACATCGTTCGGACTGTGTCCCATTGATCGAGAAGGCCTGATGCTCGCTGACGTTCGCTCTGGCACGGCCGGTGCCGATCACAATCGCGTGTGGACGCGATGACGTGAGCGCGGCGGAGGTCGGTCAGATCGGTCAGATCGATCAGATCGATGTGCCGTGTGGGCACCGCGTTGCCGTCGTCTCCGGCCTCCGTCTCGGTGGAGCAGCTGAGCAGGCGAGCATGGACAGTTCGTCCGCGGTCGCCCGACGTCTCGAGACATGGACGGGTCCCGGCACGCTGATCCTCGCCGGCGAAACCTTCCAGCTCAGCGGACAGCCGAACAACTCCCCTGCACGTGCTCTCGCCGCGCATCCCCGGTTGGCGGCTGCGCTCGAGCGGTTCGTGGCAGCCGATGGACGGGTGCTCGTCCTGCCCGCTGGAAGCGACGCGGCGTTGCTCGACCGCGAGCCGGACGATCACTCGGTCGTGGGAGCGGGCCACCTCGCGATCCACAGAAGTGTTGACCTGTGCATCCATACTGGTGTGGGCGACAGCCGAGTTCGAGTCGTTGGTTGTCCGCCGACCGAAACCCTGGATGACGTCGCGCATGCTTCGGACACGTTCTACTCGCGCCTCCAGCGGTGGCTGTGGTTGCCGCTGGCTGGTCCTGTTCTCGTCGCTGCCGCGATGTGGTTGTTGCGTTCCCTTGCGGTGCGGCACAATCCGCGGCTCGACCCTCCCGTCGCCGGTCTCGCATATGTCGTGTTCTCGATCGTGACCGTGCAGTTCGTCGCCACTGTGCTGGTCGTCTGGCGTCTCGGGTCGCAGCGTGCCCGACGCGTGTCCGAACCCGACGTGAATCGCGACGCTCGCGCGGCGGCCGCAGATGCCTGCGGAATCGGTGGCGCCAACCAAGCAATGGTGGCGGGAGTGATCGGCGGCCCCGGATCGACCGCCGAGTTGATCGATCTCGGACCCGGATGGTTCGCACATCCGGGCCGCAGCGGTTCCACGGCGACCAGGCATCGCAGCCGTTTCGGGTTACCTGACGTGTTCGTGGCGTCGTCCGTGGTGTCGTGGATCGAGATGGAAGCGGGAGCTGATCTCCACGTGTGTGTCGTCGAGGGATGCAGGCAAGAACGTCCAGCGACCTGGATCGCCCGGCGGCTGGCCCGGACCAACGATCTGCCAGTCGTCCCCGCGCAGGTCGCCGAACTCGCGCCCGGTGTTGTGTGGCCGACGCCGATGAACCCGCTCGCCGCACGTGAGTCGACGCGTCGCCGGGCCTCGGCGTTCATCGCAGTGTGCGGAGCGATCAATGTCCTTTCGGCAGTCACGCCACCGTTCAGTGACCGACTGTCACTCATACGGCATGTCATCCCGGTCGGCGTACCGGCGCTCGCTGCGGGTCTTGCGCTCGCCCTCGGGTTGGGATTGATGGTGCTCAGTGGCGGCCTGCGCCGCGGCCGCAGGGTCGCCCTGCGATTGTGCATCGCTGCGCTGTTCGTGTCGGCCGCCGCGCACATCGTCAAAGGTATCGACGTCGAGGAAGCCGCAGTTGCGATCGTGCTCGCCGCCTGGCTCCTTTCGCACGGCGACGCCTTCCAGACGCCGGTTCCGGTCCGACGCGTCCGCCGATCGGCCACCGTTCTCGGCGCGGTACTCGTGGCGACGTGGGCGGCCGCCACGGTGGGTCTGCGCATCGCCGCACGGACCGGCATCACGTCCAACGGGCTGATCGTTCTCGAGCGTTTCGTGGCGATTCCGTCCGGCGAGCTCCCAGAAGACACCCGGTTCCTGGCCTTTGCCCTCCCGATGATCGGAATCGGTTCATTGCTCTCGCTGGTGCTCATCGCGTTCCGGCCGCGCGCTGTTGCGCGACTCGACGATCGACCGGACCCCCGAGCCTGGGATCTCGTCCGCCGTTATGGCCGCGGAACACTCGACTACTTTGCGCTCCGCGACGACAAACGCCACTTCATCGTCGAAGACACCGTCGTGCCCTACGCGGTCGTACAGGGCACTGCCGTCGTTGCTCCGGACCCGATCGGACCAGCCGATCAGCGGGTGCGGGCATGGGCCGCATTTCGAGAGTATTGCGTTGCGAACGGTTGGAGGGTCGCCGTTCTGGCCGCTCATCCGACGTGGCTTCCGATCTACCACGCCAGCGGGATGACATCGATGTACATCGGCGATGAGTCGGTGGTCGATGTGCGGCGCTTCACGCTCGACGGGGGGCGGCGAAAGTCGCTACGACAGGCTGTGAACCGGATGGCCACGGCGGGGTACGTCGTCGAGTTGTGCGCGTCCGGCGATCTCGACGAGACCACCCGCAGACACCTACGAGAGATTGCTACTCGCAGTCGCAGGGGATTGACCGAGCGAGGATTCTCGATGACGCTGTCTCGGTTGTTCGATCCTCGTGATGACGACCTCTTGATGGCAGTCGCCCGTGCCGCGGATTGTCGGCCGGTCGCGTTCTGTCAATACGTTCCGGCTCCGGGCATCAACGGCTACTCGCTCGACATCATGCGACGCGATGATCCTGGTGCCCAGCACGACTCTTCCGACGAAGCAGATGTCGGCAGCGCAACGCTTCCGAACGGTATCAACGAGCTGTTGGTCGTCCGCACGATCGAGTACCTCCGGGTCAACGGCTTCACCGGGCTGTGCCTGCACTTCGCAACGATGCGCGCGGTGTTGGCCGGTGACACGGATCATCGCTTCCGAAACCGAGCCATCGCATCGATGATGCAACGGCTGGGAGACCGGATGCAGATCGAGAGCCTGTGGCGCTTCAATGCCAAATTCGAACCCGATTGGGCACCGCGTTACATGGTGCTCGATCACCCGGCGTCCGGCGTCCATGCCGCGATCGCCGTCGCGAACGTCGAGTCTCTGTGGGAGCTTCCTCTCATTGGACGGCTGCTCCGCCCAGTTGCGTGACGGCGCATGTGCTCGTCGGTCGGCTTCTCAGTGCGTCGTGCGAGACTGCAGCTGGCGGAGCCCGTCCGGAAAGTCGACGTAGCGCGACGGCGGGACGAGCGCTCCCGGAGGCGGCGCGACCGATTCGGTGACGTACAGACCGTACGGGACCGGGTGCCACCACCGTTGATTGCTGAACACGCGAGCAAACAACTCGCCCCCGTCGCGGCGCTGAAGGGGTCCTTGCAGGAGGCTTCGGGGCACCGGCTCTTGGGCGAGCTGCCAGCGCGCATCGACGGACAAGCGGAGCTGATCGGTGGTGTTGGGAAGGGCGGCATGCCACGTCAGGCAATGGAATATCAGAACGTCGCCGGGTTGGAAGTGGGCGGTCACCCAACCCGGTTCGGCCGGCGAGAGCCGGTGTGGCGTCGACCACCCGCGACGGGAGGAACCGGGGAGAACGGCGAGCGGACCGAGCGAGTGGGGGATCTCCTGGAGCGGCATCCACATCGTGAACATGTCCTGTTTGCCAATGACGTTGTAGTCCTGGTGGACGAACCGGCCCTTGTGGCCACGGTCGAGGCGGTCCGGGTACACGACTCTGGGCACCTTGACCGGGTAGACGAAGGCTCCGACACCGGCGAGGAGTTCCATCAGACGTTGCGGACCGGGCTCGTACGGCAGACGGTTCACACCCGGCGACATCGCAATCGCCCGATATCCGGGGTCGCGAATGTCCGCGCTCCGAGTCGGTTCCTTCGCTGTCGCATCTGAATGCGTCCACCCGGCGCCGACCAATGTGGCGGCGGCCCGAGTGCCTGCCGCAGCGACGACATCCGGATCGATCAGGCCGCGGACGAACACGTATCCATCGAGACGCAATCGTTCCCGTAGTGCCTCGTAGTCGTCGGCGATGCAGTTGGACTCCGCGAGTGCGCCGATCGCGACGTTGTCCGGCCGGAGCATGACGTGTTCGTCCATCACCCGATTGTCGGACGGAAATGTGATGGAAATGCGATGTGACGCGCTGGCGCGTCAGCCACAGCACGAGACGGTGACAGCGTTGCTGTGAGCGAGGCTGCGTCCCGCCGGATCCTCGGCGTGGACCAGGTAGGTGTAGGTCACACCTGCGACGGCCGTCGAGTCGGTCATCGAGTTCGCTCCCGCGGCAGGGAAGAGGACCCGGCCCCGCGTCTCACCCGTTGTCGAGCGGAGGATCACGACGTGGTCGGTCCCGCCGGGAACCGCACTCCACGTGCACTGGATTCCGCTGACCACTGCGGTGCAGTCGAGGTGCATCGTTGCGGCGGAACGTGCCTCCGTCGTCGCTGGTGCGTCAGTCGCTGGTGCGACGGCAGCCGCCGTCGTCGGAGTCGGCCCGGTCGTGGCCGGTGGGGTGGTG
>JAYTRT010000643.1:0-3463 GCA_043746045.1 Actinomycetota bacterium
TCGTCGGAGGCGGCAGGCTCCTTGCCGCCGATCCCGTCGCCACCATCCTCGCCCGAGGCGAATCCACGGTCGTCGTTCGCACGCCACAGGTCGCAGAGCTCGCCCGACTCCTCGCGCGCCACGACATCGCCGTCGAAGCCGAAGGCGATCGCCTCGCGATGCGTGGGACGACCACGGTCGTCGTCTCGCAGATCGCCTTCGAGCACCGCATCCCGATCATCGAGATCGGCGAGACGCGACGATCACTCGAAGAGATCCTCCTCGACATCACCGGCGCCAGTGCCGAATTCGCCGCTGCCTGAACCACCCACCACACCCCGACGACAACGAAGGACATCGCCATGACCATCTCCACCATCCACTCGAGCATCCCCAGCAGAACAGAGCCACGCCCGCCGCCGGCGACGCGTCACCGACACGATGACATCACCGGCATCCGAGCGGCGGTCAGGAGTGAATGGATCAAACTGCGATCCCTCCGATCGACCCCCGCGATCCTCGGAATCACGGTCATCATCGGCGTCCTGCTGTCATGGATCTTGGCGACGTTCGTGAAGACCGATCCGGACACACACAAGGTCTTCACGATCGGACAGACGTTCATCTTCTCGACCTGGCTGACCACCGTGCTCGCAGTCGTCATGGGCACCCTGCTGTTCACGTCCGAGGTGCAACACGGAACGCTGGCCAGCACAGTGACCACACAACCAGCGCGATGGGTGATCGTCACCGCAAAGGCAGCCGTCGGATTCGGCCTCGGTCTCGGGATGGGCATCGCCGGCATGGCAGCGGGCTTCGGCGGCGCGGTTCTCGGGGGACTCGATGCGGGCGACATGTCGGGTGCCGCCGCGACCGCACTCTGGGGACTGTTCCTCACTTCGCTTGCACCCGTGCTCGGCCTCGGTGTGGGCATGATCGTCCGGCACAGCGCAGCCGCCGTCTCGACCGTGCTCGTCTGGGCACTCGTCGCCGAGAACATCATCAAAGGATTCGCTCCGCCCACGGTGTCCCGATTCCTACCGTTCAGCGCAGCGACCGGGCTACTCGGCATCAAGACGGCAGGGGACAGCGCGAAGACCATGGCCGTTGCCCTGTCACGAGTGCACGACGCGTTCCTCTTCTCCAGCTACATCGCCGTCGCAGCCGCCGTCGGAACCGCGTTGCTGTACCGGAGAGATACCAACTAACGATCCACGACAGGCGCCACTCCCACGAACTTCGTGCACTCGCTCCGACGCCCGAGCGCCCGTGTCAGGGCCGGCGTTGCAGGATCGTGGTGGGAGTGTTGGTCACCTTGACGTAGGACTTGGCGAGGATGCCGGCGACTTGTCCTGTGGGGTCACATGCGACTGGTGTTTGGATTTGCGCGATGAAGCGGGGTGCTGTGGCGGCGTTGGTCAGGTAGGCGACGAGACGCTCGTGGGCGTGGGGTCCGAGGTAGAACTCCGGGTACCACAGGTAGGCAACGCCTGGGTCTTGGTGTGCGTCGGCGTAGATCGCTGGACTGTCGCAGAGCACGTACAGGTTGTCGCCGGGTCGGCGGTGGGCGAGGAACCAGTTGGCGATTTCCTGGCTGACAGTGGGCGTGTCGTCTGCGGTCGCCCTGACGATGATTGTTGCCGTGCCGCCGAAGAACACCCAGCTCGACACTGCCAGGCAGGGCGCGAGCGCCATGACAGCGACGGGCACCCTGATCCGGTGGAGCTGGGCGAGGGCGACCCCGGCCAGCGCGCTGACCGGGGCACAGAGCAGAAGCCAGTAGTGCCGCCAATAGCCGCCGCCGATGAGGAACGACAGTGCTGCGGTGGTCAGCCAGACGGGCAACAGCAGCGAGCGAGAGCCGACGATGGATCGCATCGACGGCCGCGACCGGCACAGATGGATGATGCCGGCAACGATCGCCACGGCGAGGGGGAGTCCGAGCACGACCAGGCCGAAGCGGGCGGTGTCGCGCAGTCGTGCCCACGCCGGGTTGTTGAGCACACTGAGTGTCTGCGACCGATATCCGGCGACGGCGTACCACCATCGTGACCAGCCCGTCAGGGCCGCGTGGATCATCAGCACAGCGATGATCGACATCAGTCCGGCCGTCAGCGCTGCGGCCGCTCTGGTCATCGACCGTCGGGTTGCGGGTTCGAACGCAGCGACCATTCCGAGGGTGACGATCAGCGCAAGGAAACCGTCGAACCCTGATTGCTTGATCGACACGGCCATGCCGGCCAGGAGCCCCGACGCGTAGCACCAGCGGATCGGATGCGATCGCGAGAGCCCGACGACACCGATCGCGATTCCCGCCGCCGCCACCGCTCCGCTGAGGATCTCCCCATTCGGTATGTACGCCTCGAGCACCGGCGAGGCAGAGATGACGCCGCACACGATTGCTGTCCATCGTGCCGCTCGCTGTCCGGCGAGCTCGCGTACCACGAGCGCTGTCGAGACGACCAGAACGCCCCCGAACACAACGGCCATCACGTGGATGGATCCGTTCCGGCCACCGAACACCCAGTCCCAGACGCGAAATATCACCAGCAGGCCCTGGGGGCGGTCGACCCAGACGTCTCTGTACAAAACCCGGCCATGCGCCCACGCTCGGGCGATCGCGAGGTAGCCACCCTCGTCCGCGGTCAACGGCGTCGACAGCATCCGAACACGCATCAGGACCGACACGAACGCTCCCGCAGCGATCCACCACCACGTCCGCCTGCGTTCACCACTCTGCGATTCGGCGCCCGTCCCGACGTCGCTCCCGAACCTCGCGAGACCGCCGATGCCCCCATCATCAGGCGCGGAGCGGCTGGCGAGCGCGAGCCGGGAGTCGTCTCTGAGTGGTGCGCTCATCCGCTCAATCGTGGCAGACACCCGTGGTGTGACGGGTATCGCGGTGCCTGCAAACGCGCTTGACCCCACCCAACTGCCAGGGTTCCTGAATCCGCGGGCCCCCCGATCCTTCGTGGTTGGCTGCGGCAACGGCGGTCGAATTCGGGTGTGTGCGGAGCGTCATCGGGGATTGTCGGGTTGGTCCATACTTGGGGATGGTCCGTCGTCGTGGTGTTCTGGTCGCAGTGGTTGCTGTGGTGTTCGGGTTGGTCGGTTCGACTGTCGGGCGGGTGGGTGCGGATTCGAATGAGGGCACGGCGGGGAGTGTTCGTGGCGCGGAGTCGGTGATCAGCGCTGGCAGCGCCCATTCGTGCGCGTTGTTGGCGAATCACACGGTCAAGTGTTGGGGCTCCAGCGCGAACGGCGCGCTCGGCCAGGGCAACCCGAGCAATATCGGGGACATGGCGAATGAGATGGGTAACAGTCTGCTGCCGGTCAAGTTGGGCACTGGCCGGACGGCGACAGCGATCAGTGCTGGCGGCTACAACACGTGTGCGTTGTTGGACGACGCCACCGTGAAGTGTTGGGGTAAGGGTTTGTACGGGCAGCTAGGGCAGGGCGGCACCGGCAACATTGGGGATGCCCC
>JAYTRT010000644.1:0-10677 GCA_043746045.1 Actinomycetota bacterium
GCCGTACGGAGGAGCGATTCACACCTGGCTCACAGGTGACATGGATGCTGCATTCATGTCATCGGCGCATCGTCATGGCGGGAAAACATTTCATCGACATCCCGGGAGTGAACATGTCTGACCACAATCAGCGGATCCGTTCGCGTGACGCAGGTCTGCGCCGAGTCCGTCAGCTGACCATGGTTCTCGGAGCTGGCGGCGTGGTGATGGCCGGTGGCTTCTCGGTTCTTGCAGAGCGGGCCTATTCCGGCCAGCGAGCGGTCGTCGCGCCCGTCGCCACCGATCCCTCGGCAACCGATCCTGCGCTCGATCCAGCCGTCGATCCGGCGGCGACGACTGCCCCGGCAACTGACCCGGCCGTCGTCACCCTCGCTCCGCCCCTCACAGCGGCGCCGCCGACGGCGGCCCCTGTCACGACTCCACCGCCCGCAGCGGACCCGGTCGTCGTGCCATCACCGACCACCGCAGCCGTCGATGCCCCACCCGCGACCATCGCCGCGCCGGTTGCAACCCAACCCGCGCACACGGCCGTCACGCATCCGACGACGACCGTCAAGCCACGAGTCGTCACCCCTCCGACAACCGCCCCGGCCGCACCCAAGCCAAAGGCCAGCAAGCCGCGTCCGGCGCCCGTCGTGACCGGGGGCTCGTGAGAACACCAGAGGGTCGCACCGAGTTCCGAGCGCTCGGAACCGGCGCTGTGGTGATGACGACGGACCCCGATGCAATTCAGATCGCTGGAGCAATTGCACGTGCCGAGATCGACGCTGTCGATCGCGCCTGCAGCCGATTTCGTGACGACTCCGACCTCGAGCGACTGAACCGATCTGCCGGCCGTCCAACAGCGGTTGGCGACGTGTTGCTCGACGCGTTGGACGTCGCCATGGAGGCGGCGCAATTCACGGACGGCGATCTCGATCCGACGATCGGACACTCGCTCCGACTGCTCGGCTACGACAAGGATTTCGGTCAGGTCCGTGATGGTCCGGCAGTCGCCCGATTCGTAGAGGTCGCTGGATGGCAGGTCGTCGACATCGATCGAGAGCACAGGCGCGTACGAATGCCCAGCGGAGTTCGCCTCGATCTCGGCGCGACCGCGAAGGCGTTCGCTGCCGACCGGGCGGCGGCCTCGGCAAGCCGTGCTGCGGACTGCGGAGTGCTCGTCAGCATCGGCGGCGACATTGCGTGCTCAGGCCCGCCGCCCGCCGACGGGTGGCCGGTCAGGGTGATGGAGTGGCACGCCGCCGACATCGACGAAGACGGCGAGGACATCGTCGTGTACGACGGCGGCATCGCGACGTCTTCGACCACCGTGCGCAGATGGAGTCGGGGCTCGGTCCACATGCACCACCTGATCGATCCGGCGACGGGACAACCTGCCACCGAGTTCTGGCGGACCGTCACCGTTGCTGCGGGTTCGTGCGTGCAAGCGAACATCGTGTCGACCACCACGATCGTCCGCGGCGAGCGAGGCCTCGACTGGGTGAGGTCGCTGGGGGTGCCGGCGCGCCTGGTTCGGCGGAACGGCGAGGTGCTGCACTGCGGTGCGTGGCCGAACGCGGTGATGGCATGATCGCGCTCACACAATCGCTGGCGATCTGGTATTTCACCCGCGGGACAGGAGCCGTGTCGCTGCTGCTCCTGACCCTCGCATTCGTGACTGGTACACCCACCCTGCTGAGCTGGGGAGCAGAACGGATGCCCCGGCTGGTCGTGCAGTTGACCCACCGAAACGTTTCGCTCCTCGTCCTCGTGTTCATCGCCCTTCACGTCGCGACCACCGTGATCGACGGCTTCGCTCCCATTGGCTGGATCGATGCAATCATCCCGTTCCGCTCCGGGTACCGACCGATCTGGCTCGGTCTCGGGGCCGTCGCTGTCGATCTTCTCCTCGCGATCGTGCTGACGAGCATGCTCCGACTCCGCATCGGCTACGCCACTTGGCGCAAGGTGCATCTGTTGACGTATGCGATGTGGCCGATCGCGCTCGTGCATGCGCTCGGCACGGGGAGCGACACTCGCGCACGTTGGATGTGGGCGCTCGACGTTGTGTGTACTGCGAGCGTGCTGGCGTCGGTGGCGTGGCGTCTGAAAGCACGCCCGCCGATCGACGACCGGGCTCGCGTCGCTGCGATCACCGCATTGGCGCTTGTACCCGTGTTGCTCATCGGATGGATGATTGCCGGGCCGTTGAAGCCCGGGTGGGGCAAGGTTCACCACACGTCCACGCCGGCGGCAGCGCCACAGACGACGGCGGTGTCGGGCTGATGTCTGCCCAACCAAAGGCCGCTGATCTCGTGGCGGGTCCGGTGCTCCCCCGCCTCCTCTCCACTCTCGGAACGAAGCCTCAGGGTGACACACCGTCGTTGCGCGTTCATCGGCAGATGTTCTCGATGCCACCTTTTCCCGGCAGGCATCCGGTCGAATCATCGATCGCCGCCATCGAGGCGTCCGGACTGCGCGGACGGGGCGGTGCCGGATTCCCTACGGGTCGCAAACTTCGTTCGGTCAGCGAGGGGCGCAGCCGCCCGAGCGTGATTGTCAACGGCAGTGAAGGCGAGCCGGCCAGCCGCAAAGACACCTTCTTGCTCGCGCGAGCTCCGCACATGGTTCTCGATGGCGCGCTACATGCTGCGGCGGCGATCGGCGCACGCGAGATCTTCGTTTGCATCGAGCGAACCCGACTCACAGCGATCGAGGCAATCGAATCTGCCATCCGCGAACGCGTCGCTGCTCGGGAGCCGATGATTCCGATCACGGTCGTCGACCTGCCGGCTCGGTATGTGGCGGGCGAGGAGACTGCGCTCGTCAACTTCATCGACAACGGCAGAGCGCTGCCGATGATGACCCCACCGAGGCCGTATCAACGCGGAGTCGGGGGTCGTCCGACATTGGTCGACAACGTGGAAACCTTGTGTCACCTCGCCCAAATCGTTCAGTGGGGTCCACTCTGGTTCCGCTCGCAGGGTACGGCAGACGAGCCGGGGACGATGCTGTTGACGGTGTCCGGAGCGGTGACTCGTGGCGGCGTCTGCGAGGTGCCCATCGGCATGCCCATGCGCAGCGTGCTGCAGTCAGCGGAGCCTGTGGGCGAAGTCGGCGCTGTCTTGCTGGGGGGCTTCTACGGCACCTGGGTCAGTGCCGATGACACCACGTGGGCCACCTTGGACAACGCCTACCTACGAAGTGTCGGATCCTCACTCGGATGCGGCGCGCTGATCGTCATGCCTCGTCGAGCGTGCGGCGTGCGCGAGACGGCACGCGTCCTGCAATGGCTCGCCGGCGAGACAGCCGGCCAATGCGGCCCGTGCGTGCACGGACTCGCATCGCTCGCGTCGGGCATGCGCGAGCTCGCCGCCGGACAAGCCGATGCACGAACCGTTGCGCTGCTCGAACGGCACGCCGGCCAGATCGAGGGACGCGGGGCATGCAGCTTCCCCGACGGGGCTGTTCGGTTGCTGCGCAGCGCGCTCCGGGTCTTTCGAGATGACGTCGAACGACACGTCAACCACGGACCATGTCCGGCTGCCGCGCAGCCCCCGTCGCTGAACGTTCCCCAGAGCCGGGCAGTGGCCTCCCGATGACCATCACGATCCGTGTCGACATCATCGCGTGCGACGGGCGCGGAGTATGCGCCGACATCTTTCCGGAGCGAATCCACCTCGATGATTGGGGCTATCCGATTCTCGATCCGACGCCCATCGGCGCCTCCACGATCGAACACGCCAGGCGCGCTGTGGCCGCGTGTCCCGTGCTGGCCCTCCGGCTGGAACAGCAGCGATAGCCGATCGATCTCTCGGTCGCCCGCGTCAGAATTCACCGATGGTGCGAAAAGTCGTGCAAGAATCGATCGACGAGACGACGATCGAGTTCGAAGCTGAAGCCGATCGGTCGGTCGGTGAGTACGAAGCACACGAACACCGACGCCAACGCGACCACCACCGTGACAGTGAACGAGGCAGTGATGAAGGATCTCTTGGGACAGATCGTCGACGTGAAATCGGAATTGGTTCGTCATCGATCGAACGCGTGAATGCCATGTCCAAGACTGACCGCCGACGTGCCATACCCAGCTACCTCTCGCTCGTCGTGGGTTCGGTGGTCGTCCTCGCATTGCCATTTGTCGCGCATCGTGCGGATCGTTCTGCTGACCAGTTCACGGCGCATCATTTTGCCGTGTGGCCGGGCATCGGCTGGGTGGTGTGCGCCTTGCTGACGGCGGTCGTGGTCACCCGCCGAATGCAGATCGACATCGCAATGGAGGAAGGTGCCGGTATGGCCGTGGCGTACGACGCGCTGCCTCTGCTGCTCGTCGCCGCCTGGCTGATCGCCGCCGTCGCGCTGGTGACCGGCCACTGGTTGCTGGCCGCTGCCGCCGGGGGTCTCTGCGCATTCCACCTTGTTCTCGTCGTGCCACGCATGCTCACTGATCGCCTGCCCGGCTGGGCGCGACGTGCGCCGCGACTACGAGTCGGTGTCGCCAACGTGTTCGTCGACAACCAAACTCCGGCCGAGGCATCAGTACAGCTCGTCGAAGCTGCCGTCGATGTGCTCGTCCTGGTCGAGAGCACGAGCGGATTCATGTCGGTCTTCGACGACAACGGTGGCGACTCGGCCTACCCCCACAGAGTCGCCGACCCCGATGACGACAGCGACTACGCGGTTGCGATCGTCACCAAGCGCCCGCTGGGTCCACGTTCTGAATTTCGACGCCTCGGCTCGCTTCGACTGGCGATCGCCGATGTCGAGATCGGCGGAACGAGCACCCTCATCGTCGCCCTCAACCCGATGGCCGCTGTCGATCCCGGCGGTCACGTGATGTGGAAGGAACAAATCGAGGTCCTGAAGACCTTCGTTCCCACACTCGAAGGCCCCGTCATGATCGCGGGCGATCTGAACACCACTCGGTACCGGCCCGAGTTCGAGCAGATCCTCGCACTCGGCTATTCCGACGCGATCGATTCACTCGGTAAAGGATTGAACCCGTCGTTCAAACTCAGCTCGGAGGGTGGCCTCAGCGCGTTGGGACCAGTGGTGCGTCTGGACCACGCATTGGTGAACGCCGACATGCACGCCATATCGCTCCGCAATCTCGAGGCGTGCGGCAGCGATCATCTTCCGTTCGTGATCGACGTCGCCGTCCGCACTGCGCGTCATCTGCCCGGTTCTGCGGCGTCGTCCCGCACGACACGACTGCAACATCGACATGCTGCCGAACGTCACAGCAAAGCGAGTCGGACCGAGTGACGGCTACGGCAACCGGCGGCGCACCGGGCAGGAGTACGTCATCTGCCGACGTGGATGATGTGCGCCGACATTCGTCCGCTGACGGGCCCGACCCCGAACCGAGATTCCATTTCGCTGGTCACCGCTTCGAGCGTGACCGACAACTCGCCACGGCTCTCGATATGTGTGCGCAGCGGAGTTCCGAGACAGAACCCCGCCGCCAGGTCGGCTGCCGACGTCGCGTGACCTTCGAGGTTCAGCGTTTCGCAACTCACCTGGCGCAGGCCGGCCAATGCGATGTCGCGCTCGATCACGGACACATCTGCGTATCCGTGCGGCACCGATACGACGAACATCGGGGGATCATCGGGAAACACGTTCTCCAACCCCGCTTGAAGCGCTGATGCGAAATCATGCCGGGCGATTGCGTCCCACACGCTGAACATGACGCTGCCGTTCGCTGCGACGACGCGAGCCATTTCGCGAAGGCCCGCGACGCGATCCGGGAAGAACATCACCCCGAACTGGCACGCCACGACGTCGAAGCGGCCATCCTCGAACGGCAATGACATTGCATCCGCTTGCTCCCACGTTGCGGCGGGAGCGAGCGTGGAACCCACGTCGACCATCGCCGGATTGAGATCGGTTGCGACCACGTCGGTCGATGGCATCGCTGCGCAGAGCGCTCGGGTCAGGACGCCGCTGCCGGCCGCCACCTCGAGAACTCGCTGCGGATCTGAGCGGGCCACTCGTTCTGCCATATCGATCGCAAATGGTCGGAACACCGATGGCACCAACCAACGCTCGTATGCCTGGGCCATCGACCCGATCCACCGTCGAGATCGATCATCGTCCACCACCCAAACCTAGACGTTCGGGCCAAGACGCTCTGGACAACCTGGCTGTGCGAGCTGAAGTTGCCGGTGTGCTTGCTGAACTTCGCAGTCAAAAGCGCGCTCTGGGGGACGAAAACGCTCGTGGAACTGTCAGGGCATGTCGGCGCCGGTGACCACCGGCTGGAGGTCGGCGGACTCCTCATCGGTGAAAAGGCGGGAGCGGATCAGGAAGCGAACCCCCTCCGGCGCCTCCAACGAGAATCCGGCACCGCGCCCCGGGACCACATCGAGCGTCAAATGAGTGTGTTGCCAGTACTCGAATTGTGGACCGCTCATCCAGAACTGCGCACCATCGGGCGTACCGTCCGGGATGATTCCCAGCAACACGTCCGAACTCCCGATCCGGAATTCACCGAACGGAAAACACATCGGGCTGCTGCCGTCGCAGCAACCGCCCGACTGGTGGAACAGCACGGGACCGTGCGTCGCCTCCAGTCGCTGGATCATGTCGAGCGCTTCCTCGGTGACATCGACCCTGACGGTTGCTGCTCTGCCAGCCGTCACGACTAGAAGAACCCGAGCTTGTCGGGGCTGTAGCTGACGAGCAGGTTCTTCGTCTGCTGATAGTGATCCAGCATCATCTTGTGGTTCTCGCGGCCGATGCCCGAAGCCTTGTATCCGCCGAAGGCCGCACCTGCCGGATACAGGTGATAGCAGTTGGTCCACACTCGTCCGGCCTGGATGCCACGGCCGAGGCGATAGGCGGCACCTGAATCACGCGTCCATACGCCGGCACCGAGACCGTAGAGCGTGTCGTTGGCGATCTCCAATGCTTCTGCCTCGTCCTTGAACGTGGTCACGGACAGCACCGGGCCGAAGATCTCCTCCTGGAAGATGCGCATCTTGTTGTGACCCTTGAAGACGGTCGGCTCGACGTAGTAGCCGCCTTCATGTCCAGCCACCTCCCGACGGTTGCCGCCGATCAGGACCTCTGCACCCTCGGCCTTGCCGATGTCGAGGTAACTGAGGATCTTCTCGAGTTGATCATTGCTGGCCTGCGCGCCGATCATCGTGGCCGGGTCGAGGGGATCTCCGGCGACGATCGCCCTGACCCGCTCGATCGCACGGGCGATGAATGCGTCGTAGATCGATTCCTGGATCAGTGCGCGTGAGGGGCACGTGCACACTTCGCCCTGGTTCAGTGCGAACATCGTGAAGCCTTCGAGGCACTTGTCGAAGAACGCATCGTCGGCATCCATCACGTCAGCCATGAAGATGTTCGGTGACTTGCCGCCGAGCTCGAGGGTCACGGGGTTGAGGTTCTCCGACGCGTACTGCATGATCAAGCGACCCGTCGTCGTCTCACCGGTGAATGCCACCTTGGCCACCCGCGCACTCGAGGCCAGCGGCTTGCCGGCTTCCACGCCGAAGCCGTTGACCACGTTCAGAACGCCGGCCGGAAGGATTCCGTCGATCTTCTCGATCAGGTGCAGAATCGACATCGGCGTCTGCTCGGCCGGCTTGAGAACCACGCAGTTGCCGGCGGCCAGCGCCGGAGCGAGCTTCCACGTCGCCATCAGGATCGGAAAGTTCCAGGGGATGATCTGGGCGACCACGCCGAGTGGCTCCTTGAAGTGATACGCGACCGTGGTGTCGTCGATCTGGGTGATCGAGCCTTCTTCGGCGCGCAGCACCCCGGCGAAGTAACGGAAGTGATCGACCGCGAGAGGCAAGTCGGCGGCCATCGTCTCGCGGACTGCCTTGCCGTTCTCCCAACACTCGACGACGGCCAGTTCTTCGAGGTTGTCCTCGATGACCTGAGCGATCTTCAGCAGCATTCCGGAACGCTCGGCGATGCTCGTTCGACCCCACGCATCCTTCGCAGCATGCGCCGCATCGAGGGCCTTCTCGATGTCGGCGGCGGTACCTCGCGCTACTTCGCAGAAGGTCTTGCCGTTGATCGGAGACGGGTTCTCGAAATACAGGCCATTGGCCGGAACAATCCACTGACCGCCGATGTAGTGGTCGTAGCGGTTCTTGAGCTTGATCGGGCTGTTCTCTCCGCCTGGCTGTGGAAACGTCATCGTCTGATCTCCTGTGTCCTGAACAGGTCCGATGCCCCCATGGCCGGACCCCTGCGATCATCGTGCGCTTGGTATGGTTGGCAAAGGGTTGGTGCTGAGAACGGCAAGGGGACCAGATGGCGAGCGGTGAGCTTCGCAATCGAAGACGGTCGATCGAATCTGATCGCGCGAGCGGCCATGCCTCCAGTGATGTCATCGACGAGTCCTGGCAGCGATGCCGTTCGAACATCGAAGAGACACGGATCGCTGCTCCCGTCGACGCCGAGCCCGACGAGGTCCGCGACCGTTGGGAGGCCTCGCCGATCAGACGCAGCGGAATCGGCGTCGAGGATCAACTCGAGCGCGCCGCCGAAGCGGGTGGCCTGATCGCCGCGATCACGGACGAGGACGGCCGCATCCTGTGGAGCGCCGGCAGCCGGAAAATGCGCAACACGGCCGCTGGGGTGGGCTTCGTACCGGGTGGTCGTTGGGACGAGCCGTCGGCCGGGACGAATGCTCTCGGCCTGGCGCTGTTGACGGGGCGTCCATCGACGGTGTTCTCCGCCGAGCATTGGTGCGAGTCCGTTCGCGACTGGGTCTGCTGGTCGGTGCCGGTTCGCGCGCCGGACGGCCGACGACTGGGTGTGCTCGATCTTTCGGGTCGCTGGGACACCGCATCACCCGTGTCCGAATTGGCCGTCGCAGCCCTCGGACGCCTGGTCGAAGAGCACCTCCCGGCAGACATCACGCACGCTCACGTGGCACCGCCGGACGAGCTGGTGCTGCGCCTCCTCGGGCGTCTGGAAGTGACGCTCGGCGGTCGGTCGCTGTCTCTGTCTCCGCGCCAAGCCGAACTGCTTGCCGCGTTGGCGCTCGTGGGACCGTCGAACCTGGAGCAACTGCAGGAGTTGGTGTACGGCGACCGGCCTGTCAGCTCGGCAACCGTCAAAGCCGAACTGTCACATCTGCGACGTCTGCTCGGTGGGGGCATCGACTCTCGGCCCTACCGGCTGACCGTGCCAGTGCGTGCCGACGCGATCGATCTCCGCGCGATGCTGCACGGCGGGGACCTCTCCGGCGCAACCGAGGCGTACGCCGGTCAGTTGCTTCCTGGCAGCGAGGCGCCCTTCGCCGTCGACCATCGTCACATGATCGACGTCACGCTCCGTCGTTCACTGCTCGAATCGGGCAGCACCGCCGAACTGCTGCGCTATGCCGAAGTGCACCGCTTCGACGAAGCGGTGTTGGAACGGGCGATCAGCGTCGCAACATCCAGCGACCCACTCCGGCACGAGGCCGAAGCCCGACTGGAGATCGCCCAACGAGGTTGACGAGATGTTCGGGCAAACCCGGTGACGGTCGAGCGGCACGTATCGAGCGGCACGGATTTCGGTTCTTCAGTACGGTCCGTCCGCCTTCAGGGCGCCGTCGCACCGATCGCGCCCTCGGTGCGAGCGTGAGCGGCCCGGGCGCTCACAATCGCTCCGAGGGCGCGATCCGTCTCGATGTGCGTGCGGGGCGCGGGGCGCTTTGCTGCCCGACGGCGGGTCGGGTCAGGTGGAGGGGGGTGGCAGCTGCGGCTGCCGGGCTGGAGCCACGGCGCCGCCCTGTTGCACGTGCAACTGCTGCAGCGCGAGGAGATCCTGGAACTGCTTCTCCATACCATTCGGCGAGCCGTCGAGGAACATCACGTTGCCCTTGCCGTGCTCGGCGACGTGGCGGATCGACTCGGTCCACATCGAGAACAGGATCAGCGCCGAGTCGACGTGGTTGTTCTCCATCTCTCGCGCTGCCTGGGCCAGACCACGAGCTACTTCCTCGCGGAACAGGGCGACACCCTGACCACGCAGTTGGGCGGCGGTCCGCTCGGCTTCGGCAGCGATTCGGATCGCCGTACCTTCGGCTTCGGCTTCCTTGGT
This sequence comes from Actinomycetota bacterium, assembly GCA_043746045.1. Taxonomy (GTDB): domain Bacteria; phylum Actinomycetota; class Acidimicrobiia; order Acidimicrobiales; family Ilumatobacteraceae; genus WLMZ01. The sequence goes on from JAYTRT010000644.1 coordinate 10,045, forward strand.
CTTGCGGATCAGCAGCGCGTCGCCCTCGTTGGTGGCTGCGGCCTTGAGGTTGTTCGAGGCCACGACTTGCGCCATCGAGGTCGTGATGGCCTGATCGAAGGTGATGTCGTTGAGTTGCAGGTCGATCAGGTGGTAACCCCACGTCTCGAGCGTGACGTCCAGGTTCTCCTTGACCTCTTTGACGATCTCGCCGCGCAGACCGAGGATCTCGGCCTGCTTCATCGTCGCCACGAACCCGCGCGTACTGCCTTCGACGCTGCGGACCATCGCGGTCAGGAAGTCCTTCTCGCTGACGAATTTGAAGGCCACGTTCTTGATCGTGGCCTCGTCCTCGGCAATCACGCTGTACACCATCATCGCCGTGAAGTACACGTTCGCCTGGTCCTGCGTGATGGCCTGGAACTGCAGTTCGACGGCGCGGTTCTGGATGCTGATCCGGCGGAAGATCTTCTCGGCGAACGGAATCAGGAAGCTGAGGCCCGTACGCCGTACCGAATGGAACTTCCCGAAGATCGTCGTCACGGCGACCGTGCCCTGCGGAACTGTCTTGACCGACGAGAGGATCAGCAGCAAGACGAGGACGACGATCACGATGCCGGCGATTGCCGGGCCGTTTACTGCTGCGAACATGTA
>JAYTRT010000645.1:0-3460 GCA_043746045.1 Actinomycetota bacterium
GTAGTCGGCGCGACCGACAAGGATCTCCTGAGCCGTGAAGATGGCTTCGATCGTCGATTTGTACGCATCGACGTCGAACGTGCCTTCCTCGTCGAGGTACTTGAGCAAGTTGATGCTGGCCAGGTTGCAGGCCGAGTCGTCGAGATGCATGTACTCGCTGCACGGATTCGAGCCGTTGATCCGGCCAGTGGCATGCGCTGTGTGCCACTTGTTGATCGTGGTGTCGAACTGCAGGCCAGGATCGGCGCACTCCCACGAGGCGGTGGCGATCTGGCGCCACAGATCTCGCGCTTTCATCGTTTTGATCACGCGGCCGTCCTTGACAGCGACGAGGTTCCAGTCGGCGTCGGCGACAACGGCCTCCATGAACTCGTCGTTGAGCCGGACCGAGTTGTTCGCATTCTGATACTGGATGCTGAACGAATCGGATCCATCGAGATCCATGTCGAAACCTGCGTCGCGCAGCACGCGAGCCTTGGCCTCCTCTTTGCTCTTGCACCAGATGAACTCTTCGACATCGGGATGATCGGCGTTGAGGATGACCATCTTGGCCGCGCGGCGGGTCTTGCCACCACTCTTGATCGTGCCCGCAGATGCATCGGCGCCACGCATGAAGCTGACCGGACCGCTGGCTGTACCTCCGCCTTGGAGCAATTCGTGGCTGGAGCGGATGTTCGAGAGATTGATCCCCGAGCCGGAGCCACCCTTGAAGATCGTGCCCTCTTCGCGGTACCAGTTGAGGATGCCGTCCATCGTGTCGTCCACCGAGAGGATGAAACATGCGCTCGCCTGTTGCGGAACGCCCTTGACCCCGATGTTGAACCAGACCGGGCTGTTGAACGCGGCACGTTGGGTGACCAGGATGAACTTCAGTTCGGCGTTGAACGTGTCCGCCTCGGACTCGTCGACGAAGTACCCGCCTTCGACCCCCCAGGTGGTGATGGTGTCGACGACGCGATCGATCACTTCGCGCAGTGACTGCTCGCGCTCGGGTGTGCCGAGGGTGCCACGGAAGTACTTCTGGGCGACGATGTTGGTTGCGTTCAGCGACCAACCGATCGGGAACTCGACGCCCAATTGCTCGAAGGCAACCGTCCCGTCCTTCCAATTGCTGATCCGAGCATCGCGCTTCTCCCACGCGACCTGGTCGAACGGGTGCACTCCCGGTGCGGTGAAATGACGGCGGATGCCGATCGACAGTCGTTCTGGCGCCAAGGACATTGTGGTGGACTTCCTCACTTTGAATCGCTCCGCCGAAGCGAAAACACTGGATATTGAGATCTGATTCCGGTCCGCAGCACGAACAGGCTCTTTTCGATGCGGAACACAAGATGTAGTGGCTGTCCCCCCGAGCAGACACAACCCGTGGGCCGAGGAACGATTACACCATTGTAGTTACACCGGTGTCAAGAACAACTTTTCCACAACGCCGTCCGAGCACCACGCCAGCCGCTTCTGAGCTGACCGCTGCTGCGAATCCGTTCCTCGCGACTGACCGCTGGTGCAAATGACCGCTCCTGCCGATGACCTCTTCAGTGAATATGGCTGCGGCACGGGGTCGCAGGTCCAGGGTGCCTGCCCCAAGTCCCACACGACGACGTTCGATCACCAGGTGATCTCTCGACGACGAGTGCGCCTCCCATCCGCGCCCCGTCACCGCAAGCCATTCACGAGTGCAGCGTAGGGGGCCTGTCCTGTGGATCGAAAGGGGCATAACCATGTGAATTTGTTCTGAATGAACGGGGTTGATCTGTGAACGCACGGCGAACGAATCGAGTGTCATATGCCCTGAACAGGGCATTCTTCGACTCCCCACTTATCCACAGGTGATCGGATCGATGGCAGCGTCTCGGGAGTTTTCCTCAGGCAATCGACGATCGCGCGCCGGAGCTTCGGCTGAGAGCGACTCGAAGTGGGAAGATCACGACCGTGCAGCGCCTCTTCCCATCGCCAACCGTGGCCGTCACCGTGACCGAGGCGTACAGTGCGAAGCGCCCCACCACGCCGTCAGGGCGTCCGTGGACCTGGTTGTGCATGGTCGCGAGCATCGACGGCTCGACTGTTCTCGACGGTGCCTCACGGGGCCTGTCGAGCGATGTCGACCGACTGGTGCTACTGACCTTGCGAAACGTGGCCGACATGGTCATCGTCGGCGCCGGCACCGTTCGAGCTGAGGGTTATGGTCCGCCGAAAAAGGTCGGTCAACGAATCGGAGTGGTCAGCCACACCGGCGATGTCGATCCGACGCTCGACCTGTTCACGAGCGGTTCCGGGTTCCTGATCGTCCCAGAGGACGCGCCACCGACCGGCATCGAAACAGTGCGCGCCGGCGTCGGTGAACTCGATCTCGGCCGAGCGATGACAATACTCCCGGACTCTCCACGGTTCGTTCAGGTCGAGGGTGGTGCAACCCTCAACGGAGCATTCACCGCGCTGGATCTCGTCGACGAGATCAACATCACGACCTCTCCGCAGATCGTCGGCGGCACGGGCTCACGGGCTACCAAGAATGCTCCGGATACGGCCCGCCGCTTCGATCTGGAGCAACTGTGCGAGGACGACGGGTTCCTGTTCAGCCGATATGTGCGGCGCCGTCAGAGCTGACGCCCGTCTGCATCTTCTGCAGGAGCTGTAGCTCCTCTTCGAAGTCGCCTGCCTCGTCGAAATTCTTGTACACGCTCGCGAACCGAAGGTAGGCCACAGCATCGAGCTCCCGTAGACGTTCGAGCACTGCTGCCCCGATGTCTGCGCTGGAAACCTCCGTGCCCTGTAGGCGGACCTCGTCCTCCACCGCTTCCGACATGGCAACAATCTGGTCGGGCATGACGGGGCGGCCCTTGCAGGCAGCGCGGATACCGGACATCACCTTGGCCCGATCGAACGGCTCTCGGCCGCCGTGTGTCTTGATCACGGCCAGCGGAAGTTCCTCGAGACGTTCGAACGTGGTGAACCGGTGACTGCATTGCGGACACATCCGCCGACGGCGAATCGATGCACCCTCATCGGCCTCACGCGAATCGATGACCTTGGTGTCATCGGCTCGGCATGACGGACAATACATGCCGCCAGGATAGACGCACGGTGTTCGCACACCGCAGCGGGTCAGGGAAGCTCGAGCATCTGGCCGGGCCGCACCGTGGAGCCGCCATTTGCGTCGACCAGGGCCCTGACATAGGTGGACATACCGACGCGGCCCCGAAATCGCTGCGCCAGGCTCCACAGTGAATCTCCCGGCTGGACGATGTACCTCGTTGGTTGATCGGCGAGGCCAGCGGCGTGTGCCGAGGTCAGATCCGGACTGGGGCTCGCCGGTATGGCCGAGACGGCATCGAGGTTTGCCGGGCGGATCGCAGGGGCGGAGGCAGGTACGCCCCCACGATCCGCCAGGACGGCGTGAGTCGACACGGCGATGCCGATGACCAGCCCGAGAGCGACGAGCGAGACCACGAGACGGCGACGC
>JAYTRT010000646.1:0-3451 GCA_043746045.1 Actinomycetota bacterium
TATCGATGCCGAGCGATGTCTTCTCGCCCATCCGCATGATGGAACCCTTGCCGAACTGCTTGTCGATCGATGCCAGCGCCATCTCCAACGCTTTCTCACGCTCCATTGCCATGACTCTCCTGCTCTCTTCCTGGGTGTGTTCCGTGACGAGAGGCCGATCTCCACGGCCTCGATGTACTGAGCGGCACCATACGAAAGGGGTGTGACAGAGTAACGAAGTGCTCTGCCGGCATCGATCGTGTGGCGGACGACAGGAGTGTAACTTCGTACAAGCGTTCGATCAAGTATCTCTGGGCACGTCCTCGCGAATTCTTTTCAGGGCGGTGGCGAGATCGCCGTCAGACGGTGGTTCCATCATCAACTCGACGGCAAACCAGATCGTGTAGGTGAATGGGTAGAACACCACGGGGAGGATGATGGCGGCTGATCCGAGGATGATCAGGAGCGGCCCGACCGACACTGCCGGATAGGTGACGATGATCGAAATCGCTCCGGCCAGCACGAGCACACCAAGGGTGAGGATGGCGTTGATCGTCGCTGCACCGAGTTCGAATCCATCGAGACCGCGCTGTACCGACATACCGCAGTGTCGGCAACTGTCGTTGTGTTTGAACCATCCACGACGGAAGCCGGGACGATCACCGCACCAGGCGCAACGCAACGATGCTGCACGCCGGATGAGCACGCCGAACGAAGGACGCTTCACAGTTACGGTCGGCGACACAGTCATCATCGTAACGACGTGTCGACGCAGGTCGGCAGCGGTCCGGCAAGCCCCTCGGAACTGTATGACAAAGCGAGAACGAACCATTCTTCGCTATCCGATACCACACCGATGGTGGCAGGATGTCGCCCGTGCCACGCTCCCTTGCCGGTCTCCTCTTCGGTCTCGCATCGATCGTCGGCAGCCTGGCAGTGAGTGGCTTCTGGCTGCAGTTCACAGCGTTCTCGCCTGACCGCACGCATGCCGCCGCTGCGGCTGTACTCCAGGACAAGGACATCAAGAACGAGTTCGCGAACGTGATTGCCACCGCAACGGCCGCCCAACTCCCCGACATCGCTCCCGTGGATCTGCAGAACCGGATCCTGCAAGTGGCCGGCACGAACGCGGGTGCCAAATTGCTGGCAGGCATCATCGCCGACGCGCACGCTCATCTGATCGGGTCGAGCGACAAGCCCGTGCTGATCACATCTGAGGAACTCGTCGAAGTGGTACGCGACCAACGCGCGTTCCTCACCCCCGCCGTCACGCTGGCAGTTCCACGGGTAGCAGCACTTTCGGCGATGCGCCAGATCCTCAAGTGGCTCGTTCCGATCGCCGGCGGCTTCGCCTTGCTGCTGATCATCCTCGGCTTCGCTGCTCACCCCGAGAAGTCCGAACTGTTCCGCTCGATGAGCTTGCTGCTCTTCGGCATGGCACTCCTGTTGGTCGTGATCGGCTACGTCGTCCCGGCGTTCGTCGTCCCTGCGATCACGCACAGCCTCTGGGCGGGCACCCTGCCCCGACTCGCCCGAGACTCACTCGCCGTTCTTCTCGGACTCGTTCTTCTCCTGTGCGCCGGCGGTCTCGCGTGTCTTGCCGGAGCGTCCGCCTCCAAGCGACGCGACCGTTGGTCGCAGCCGATCCGCCGCACCTCGTACCGCGAGGAGCGACGCTGGAGCTGACCGCTCAAGCAATCAGTTCGTCGACGAATTCGCTGAAGACCGACGCATACCGCATGGCGTCGTCCTCGGTGTGCATGATGGAGATCAACCACTGCTCGTCGAGGCCCGGCGGCAGCAGAATTCCCCTGTTGATGCCATGGATCCACTGGGCGAAGGCGAGGTCGAAGTCCGTTGCCTTGTAGTCGCGGTAGTTGCGGATCGGCTCGGCAGCCCACGTGATACAGCCCTTCGCTCCGAACTGGACCGTGTGCGCAGCGAGGCCCGCTGCGTCGATGATGCCATCGCACGCAGCAAGGAGTTGCTGATTGCGGTCGATGCATCCCTGTGTGGCCTCTGGGGTGCAGATGTCCTGCAGCACAGCCTTGGCCGCCGCCATGCACAGCGGGTTGCCGTTGTAGGTGCCGAGATGCATGACGCGACCCTGAGTGATCTGATCCATGTATTCGGCCCGACCGCCGAACGCTCCGAGCGGCAGTCCCCCACCGATGCTCTTGGCGAGCGCGACGAGATCTGGTTGTACGCCCAACGCACCCGTCGCACCACTCCAGCCAGCGGTGATACCAGTCTTCACCTCGTCGAAAATGAGCAGAGTGCCATAACGCTGCGTGATCTCGCGCACTGCTTCGAGATAGCCGGGCTGCGGCTTGCAGATCCCGATGTTCTCCATGACGGGTTCGACGATGAAACAGGCGACCTCGCCGCTGCGAAGCGCCCGCTCGAGGGCCTCTGCGTCGTTGTATGGAATGACGATCGTGTCGCCGAGCACTGCCGACGTGATGCCAGCGGTGCCGGGAATCGGCGTCGGGTTGTCGGCTGGACCGGCCACGTCGAGCGGCGGCTTCATCGAAATCATGACTTCGTCGTGATGTCCGTGGTATCCACCTTCGACCTTGACGATCTTGTCCCGACCCGTCGCTCCGCGAGCGACCCGGATGGCATCCATGGTCGCTTCGGTTCCGCTGTTGGTGAATCGCCACAGGGGCAGTCCGTACCGTGCCGCCAGCATCTCGGCGACATCCGAGTTCGTCTCACACGGCGTGACGAAGAGCGTGCCGTTGTCGAGCTGCGCCTCGATCGCCGAGCGGACCAACGGATGACAATGGCCGGCGAACAACGCTCCGAACCCCATGTCGTAGTCGGTGTAGCGGTTACCGTCGATGTCCTCCATCCAGCTGCCCTGCGCCCGGGTGACCACGATCGGATGCGGGTCGTAGGCCTGAAAGCTGGACGGAACACCCATGGGCATCACGAGGCGGGCCCGCTCGGTGGCGACCTGCGAACCCTTGGTGCGCTGTACGTACGACGCGAGTTCCCGTCGGGTGATCTCGCGAGCTCGTGTTGTCAAATCGTTCGTGAGCGTGGAATTCGTTCCGCTCATACCGTTCTCCCTGCGGATTGCGTTGTTCTGAGCCTACCACACGACTGATTTCGTCGTGACGAAGAGTCCGGCCCCGTCGACCGTGCGTGTACGACGGATGTGCAAACGGCGTTCAGCCGTGGCACACTTGCTCCCTTCATGGTGGTCGTAGCTCAGCTGGTAGAGCATCAGTTTGTGGTACTGAGGGTCGCGGGTTCGAGCCCCGTCGGTCACCCGAATCCAGTGTGGTGCGCCGCGCCGTCGGCGTACCAACACTGGTGTCAATCGCGTGTTCGGTTCGCAGCATGCGAGCCATACACTCGGTTGACCACATTGCGCCTCTAGCTCAACGGCAGAGCAACGGACTCTTAATCCGCAGGTTCTGGGTTCGAAACCCAGGGGGCGCACCACAAACACCCAGCTCAGAGG
>JAYTRT010000647.1:0-3444 GCA_043746045.1 Actinomycetota bacterium
GCCGACGTCACCACCCGTTTCGCGGTCGAATGGGGTGACCGGCAGCCACAAGTTCTCGGCGAATTGTGCGCTCACTGACGCCGAACTTCTCGGCAGTCTTACGCAGTGCGAGACCTGCGGCGTAGAGCACAGCTGCCTCCTTGACGTCGTTGTCCGTCAGTTTCCGTGCGTTGGGTGGGCGACTCGCACCCGCTCGCTGGAGGTGTAGGAGCACGGTCTCGCGGTTGAGTATGAAAGCATGCTTGAGGCTTGTGACAGATTCGCCTGCTTGATAGCGGGTAACCAGGTCGTCTCTTTCATGAGGTGTCAGCCGATGCTGGTGTTGCAGAGTGCGGACAGCCTCTGAACGTTGCGGGATGCGGACCGTTCCTGAAAGCGGGCGATCGAGGATGCTCTTAAGCCCTGATCCACCGATGAGCTTCGTGGGTTGAGCGGGACCATCCGTGGAAAAGATGCCTTGACCTGGGAGTATGGCTGTTACTACACACGCCGTGAGCCCTCAGTCGGAGGCACCTTTTCGATGCAATCATCTCACACTCTGGACAGCATCGAGGTGATGTTCGATGATCAGCATCTGGTCGCCGACGCCGGGCTGATCCTGCCGGCGACTCTGGCCCAACATCTGGGCTTGCGCGACCTGTTCGACACCCACATCGACCTTGGTGATGCTGCCGGGCGGGCCAATGTCGGACTCAAAGCAATGACCCTTGTCCACTCGGCGTTGGCCGGTGGCGACTCCATTGATGACACCGACGTGTTACGCGCCGGGGCGACCGGGACGGTGCTCGGCCATGCTGTTCGCGCCCCTTCGACGTTGGGGACGTTCCTGCGCAGTTTCACCTGGGGTCATGCCCGCCAACTCGACAAGGTCGCCGGGGTGCTGCTCGGTCGGGCCTGGGCGGCGGGTGCCGGGCCCGGCGACGCACCGGTGACGATTGATGTCGATTCGACGATTTGTGAAACGTACGGGCTGGCCAAACAGGGTGGGACGAAGTTCACCTACACCCACGTGCGTGGCTATCACCCCCTGATCGCCGCGGTCGCCGCGACCGGTGATGTGGTGCATTCCCGGTTGCGCGGCGGCAACGCCAACACCACACGGGGGGCGGCCGGGTTTTTGACCGAGACGTTCAACCGGGCCCGTGCCGCCGGGGCGACCGGGCCGCTGACGTTGCGTGCCGATTCGGGGTTCTATGCGGGCGCGGTCGCCGCCGCGTGCCGCAAAGCCGACGTCGGGTTCTCGATCACCGTCAAGATGAACACCGCGATCCGCAAAGCGATCGCCACCATCGGCGACGACGAATGGACGCCGATCCCATACTTCCTCGACGGTGCCGATGTCGCCGAGACCGTCTACCGGCCGTTCGGCAACAAAGCCCCGCTGGTGCGCCTGATCGTGCGCCGGGTCCGCCCCACACCCGGCAGCCAGCTCGCCCTGTTCGTCGAGTACTCCTATCACGGGTTGATCACCGACCGCACCGGCACCACGCTCGACCTCGAAGCCGACCACCGCCGCCATGCAGTGATCGAAGACGTCATCCGCGACCTCAAATACGGGGTCGGGTTAAATCACCTCCCCTCGGGCAAGTTCGGGGCCAACGCGGCCTGGCTCGGACTGAACGTCATCGCCCACAACCTCGCCCGTTGGACCAGCCGGATCGGCCTCCAAGAAACGATCATCGCCACCGACACCCTGCGCCGCCATCACCTCCGCCTCCCCGGGCGGATCACCCGCTCCGCACGCCGGCGCACCCTCCACCTCCCCGCCCGCTGGCCATGGCATCAACAGTTCAACACCGCCCTCGCCCGGCTCCGCTGCGTCGTCATCGTCACCTGACCACAGACCCGACGGTGCCCCCGAACCACGCCCGGCACCAGACCACCAGCCGAACAACGAAAACCGCCGGCCTCGCCACACCCCCACACACGGCCCCACGAGCCACGCGACCCGCCCGCAGCCACCCAACCCTCCACCCCCACCCGAAAAACCCGCCACGAACAACGGCCCAGCCCGATCGGTGGATCAGGGCTTAGCTGGCACCCTCACCTGCGAAGATCGCCAATGCCGCAAAGGCGGGAATGTTCGTAGACCGTCGGTCCACTCCGGGCTCGTTAACCCCATCGTTTCAGTAGGGACTGGGGTGTTGAGCGGGCGCGTCCGCGAAGAAGCCCTTCTGGTGCGGGAAACTGAGGCTTGCGACAGTCCAGTTCCTCATCCCAGAAGGGCACTCCAATGGTGAATCGTATTCGGCGTCGTCGACGTCTGGAAGTCTCTGCCGACGGCCGCGGTGTTGTTGGCCATGCAGGCTCGCGCTTGTTGTCGGATCTGGCCGACCAGGTCGGCTTGACCGAAGCGCTCTCGAAGGCGATGGCCCCCACGAAACAGCGTCAACGCGGTCATGACCGTGGACATGTGCTCGCCGATTTGGCGGTGATGATCGCTGGTGGCGGAACGGCGATCTCGGATCTTGCGGTGCTCCGCGATCAACCAAACTTGTTTGGTGAGGTCGCCTCGACCCCGACGGCGTGGCGGACTCTGGAAGCTGTCGATGATGACGCACTCGCCCGGATCGCTGTGGCGCGTGCCGCCGCCCGCCGCCGGGTGTGGTCGGCGGGCGCGGACCCCAAGTTCTATGTGATCGATTTCGACGCGACGTTGATCACGTCACACTCCGACAAGGCCGGAGCGAGCCCGACCTACAAGAAAGGGTTCGGGTTCCATCCGTTGCTCGCGTTCTTGGACGCAACCGGTGAAGCACTCGCTGGACTGTTGCGTCCGGGTCGGGCCGGGTCGAACACTGCCGCCGATCACGTCACCGTCCTCGACCAGGCGTTGGCCCAGTTGCCGATCGACCCGGAACAGGTCGAGGTCATCGCCCGCGCCGACTCGGCCGGGTTGACCCACGGGTTCATCAACGCCTGCGTCACAGCTGGCGTGAAGTTCACGGTCGGGCATGACCTCACCGAACCGGTCCGCAACGCCTGCCTGGCCATCCCGCCACGGGCCTGGAAACCAGCGATCACCGCGGACGGTTCCGGCTACCGCGACGAAGCCTGGATCGCCGAGATCACCGACGCGGTCGATCTGTCACTGTGGCCCGCCGGGAGTCGGATGATCGTACGTCGCGAAGTCCCTCACCCCGGTGCGCAACTGACGTTCACCGACATCGACGGGCACCGCTCCCAAACGTTCATCACCGACCAGACCGACACCGACATCGCCTATTTGGAAGCGTTGCAACGTGGTCGTGGACGCGCCGAGAAATTGATCTGCAACCTGAAAGACACCGGCTGCACCAACCTGCCGTCGAACAACTTCGCGATCAACCAGGCCTGGCTCACCTGCACCCTCATTGCGCATGATCTGCTCGTGTGGTGTCAACGACTGTTACTCACCGGTGACCTCGCCCGCGCTGAACCGAAACGGCTCCGCTACACCCTGTT
>JAYTRT010000648.1:0-10624 GCA_043746045.1 Actinomycetota bacterium
TCCTTCGGCTCCGCATCTGTCGGTCGTTTGCCGTCGAGAAGCTGCTTCTGCTCAGTTCCCTCGAGCCGTTTGAACTTGCGGTCACCCATGACTTCGAGCGGGCCGAGCAATTCGGGGTCGTGTCGGGTCGAACGCCAGAACCAGACGGTGATCACAATCAGCGCGATCCCGAGCAGCGCCAACCCGCCGGCGAGCATGTACACCTTGCGAGTGCTGTTCGTGTCGTTGATCGAATCGGCGAGGACGCCGGCGGCGCGGAGAAACATCGGCTTCATGGCGAATGAAGTCTCGCAGATCAGCGGGCCCGCCGTGCAGCCCCCGCCGCGGGTCAGTGCCTTCGATATGAGAAACTGAGGCATGGCGTCGGCCCTGCTCCTCCTCGCCGTTGTCGGCGGATGCCTGTTCCTCCTGTGGCTCTCCTACAAGATCGAGCCGCACTGGGTCAGCAAGGACGGCGAGCGGATGATCTGTTTCGGCCAGGGCTTCAGTCGGAGTGGCGCGTCATCGGGTCGCTGGCGCGAGTTGCGCATCAGCCGCGTCGGCCCCGACCGGGTCGAGGTTCGCCCCCGCCGCGGCTCGCTGGCTGTCGAACATCCGGCAGGTGGAGCGGCGACCCTGATGGCACCGTTGACCGGGCGGCGGCGGGTGCGCAAGGCCACCCACTGGAAGGTTGCCGGACAGACGGACTCGACGATCAAGAACCGGGTCATGTACATGCTGGACGGGAACACCGACCCGGGCATGCCGGAGATGATCGCGATCCGCCTGCCGATCAAGAGTCGGGCGATACCGATGCTCGAGGAAATCGCGCTCAGGCGTTCGGCGAACGCTTCGAAACCGAATCCAGGAACGCCCCGATGGGCGGACCGACCTGATCCAGGTTGATCAGGAACGAGTCGTGACCGTGGGGTGAGTCGATTTCGACGTACTCGCTCGGAACACCGTTGGATGCGAGCATCTCGTGGATCTGGCGCTGCTGATACGACGGATAGAGCATGTCGCTCCAGATCCCGATCGTCAAGGTCGGCATCGTGATCCGAGCCATCGCCGCGGCAAGCCCATTGCGACCTCGACCGACATCGTGGAGATCCATTGCCTTGCCGATGATCAGGTAGCTGTTCGTGTCGAAACGACGAATCAGTTTCTCGCCATGGTGATCGAGGTACCGCTCCACCTCGAACCGCTGCCACATGTCGAATCCCTTGCCGAGGGTCGCTCCTTCGGCAATGTCGCGGCCGAACTTCTCGGTGAACACGTTGTCGCTGCGGAAGGTGACCTGGGCAATCATCCGCGCCACGGCCAGCCCCTGCCACGGTCCGTCGCCGGGCTCGGCGTCGTAGTAGTCGCCGCCGCGCCACCGCTCATCGAGCAATATCGCCCGCCGGCCGATTGCACCCCATGCAATCTGCTGCGCTGTCGCCTGCGCGCACGTCGCGATCGGCACCATCGACCGGACCCGACTTGGATACGTGATCGCCCACTCCAGTGCTTGCATCCCGCCCATCGATCCGCCGATCACGCTGTGCCACACGTCGATACCGAGGTGATCGGCAAGGCGTGCCTCGGCGCGGACCATGTCCCGAATGGTGATCACGGGAAAACGCGAGCCATAGGGTTTCCCGTCGAGCGGGTGGGGCGAAGCGGGTCCGGTCGACCCCTGGCACCCGCCGAGCACGTTCGAGCACACGACGAACCAGCGGTCGGTGTCGATCGCCAACCCAGGTCCGATCACGCCCTCCCACCAGCCGCCGCCACCCTGTTGATGCAGCCCGGTTCCGGCGGCATGGCTGTCGCCGGTCCACGCGTGGCAGAGCAGGATCGCGTTGCTCCGGCTGTCGTCGAGTGCACCCCACGTCTCGTACGCGACCACCGCGTCGCTGAGTGTCGCGCCCCCGTCGAGCGCCATTGGATGGCTGGCACCGATTGTCAGGAACTGGCGCCGCCCGGCCGGCATGCCCGGCAGCCACGCTCCGGTGACGGGCAGCAACTTGTCGTTGATCTCGGCGGCCATCAGTTCCTCCTCTCGCTGCTGTTCTGATTCGTTCAGTGTGTTCAGACTGTTCGTGCTGACTTGTGCACACCTTGCGAGCGGCCGAAGCCTTCGTTGCCGGCGCGAGCCGACCACATCCCATCAGCGGCAACAACTCCACAGATGGATGGCACCTTGGCGCTTGACCACCAGGTTGCCGGGCCCACCGCTCCTCTCGGACCGTCGAGCCGCTCGAAATGCTGTAGCGAGTGTAACCCTCGGTCGAGCCCGGACAGCGGGCAATTCACTCAGCGATGCGAACCACCGACCTCTGCGACCGCCAACGCCTTCAACCGCTTGTAGTCGACCTTGCCGTTCGCGGAGCGCAGGATCGAATCGACGACGATGACGTGGCGGGGAGCCTTGTACGCGGCCAGGTGGCTCTTGACGTGCGCGCTGAGCGTGGCGAGGTCGGGAATCTGCCCTGGCTCCGCCTCGACGACAGCGCAGATCACTTCGCCGAACCGCGGGTCGGGCAGACCGACACAGACCGCGTCGCGCACGGACGGATGCGTCTTGATCGCCTCCTCCACCTCTTCCGGAAACACCTTCTCGCCGCCTGTGTTGATGCACACCGAACCACGTCCGAGAAGGTGCAGAGTGCCGTCCGCATTGACCTCGGCGAAGTCACCGGGAACACTCCATCGCCGACCCTCGTAGGTGCGGAACGTCTCGGCAGTCTTGGATTCGTCCTTGTAGTAGCCGAGCGGGATGTGACCGCCGACGGCCACGATTCCCTGTCGACCCGAGCCCGGCTCGACACGTTCGCCGAGTTCGTCGAACACGGCGCAGTTCGGTCCGAGCTGGAACTTCGCCGTCTGTTGCGGCGCTCCTCTGACACTGAACGAAGCACCCATGCCGACCGCCTCCGATGAACCGAACGAGTCGAACAGAATCGCCTGCGGCATGAACTCCAACAGGCCGGACTTGTTCTCCTCGCTCCACATCACACCGCTCGACGTGATCACCCCGACCGTGCTCAAGTCGTAGCGGTCAGGAAACTGCAGGAGCTGATCGAGCATCGGCCCGGCAAACGCCTGACCGACGATGATGATGCCCGTGACCTTGCGGCGTTGCACAGTGGACAGCAGCTCGTCGATGTCGAACTTCCGATGCGTCAGCGTGACGATGCATCCGCCGGAGGCCATCGTGTTGATCGCGCTGAACTGTCCCGTGCCGTGCATCAACGGGCACGCGACGAGGGTCACCGGCCCGATCTGCAGATCAGGATCGAGACGCTCGATCAACTCCTCCAAGCCCTCTGCGGCAGGCACGCCCGTCAGCGGACTCCCGCCTGCCCCGAGTACGTTGAACAGGTCGTCTTGGCGCCACATCACGCCTTTCGGCATTCCCGTCGTTCCCCCGGTGTAGAGGATCAACAGGTCGTCGCCATTCGGATCGGTTCGGCCCTTCGGCACCTCATGGCCCGCCGCGGCAACGGCCTCGTACGGTGTCGCCCACTCAGGACCTTCGCCGGTCTCGTCGGCGACCACATACCAGCGGCGTACCTTCGGCAGCCGGTCACGAATCTGAGCGAGGAGGTCGCCGAAGGCCGCATGGAAGACGACCGCCTCTGCGTCCGCATTGTCGAAGAGGTACACGATCTCGTCCGGCCCGTAGCGATAGTTCGTGTTGACCGGCGCCATCTGCGCTTTCCACGCAGCTGTCATTGCCTCCATGTATTCGGGGCAGTTGTAGAGGTAGCACGCGAGCTTCGCTTCATGGCCGACTCCCTGGGCGAGCAGATCCGCAGCAAGCGACGACGTACGCGCGTCGAACTCGGCCCACGAGACCACCCGTTCACCCTGGATCTGGCACGGCCGATCGGGCACGCGTGCCGCAATTGCAGAGAAAATATCGGCAAAATTCCAGTTGGACATCGTGGCCCCCACGGCGCGGTGCCCGAGCCTCGAGCGCCGGGTCACGGCCAACGTAGCGGGCGATGGGGGCCGGCGACCGACGGAACGATCGGCCCGTTTCGATGACCTTGTCCGTGGACGCGCGGTTCGCTGGCGCCGGATCGGGGGTACGGTGATCACTGTTCGTGGGAGGCGTGGGGCCGAGGAGGCCCCTTTTGTGCGATGCATGTGAACTTCCGAACGACGCCGGCCACGGTCGGGGCACGTTCGACCGGCGCGCCCTTCTACGCACAGCGGTGATCGGGGGCGCTGCATTCGCGGCTCGCGCACTGTGGACTCCATCGGTCGCGCGCGCGAGCAGCAACAATGACGGAAGCTCGACAATCGAGAGCGCGTCGATGGCCGAGGACCCGGCGGCGACGTCGACGAACTCGGCCAGCACGACAGGGATCCGGGGTACCCGAGTCATCCCAGCGCCGAACACCGCCGGATATCCGCCGCCGTCCATCGTGACGCGCTCCCAGTGGGGCGCCGACGAGAGCATCCGCGGCGACGTACGCTCTTTCGCGCCCATCCGCAAACTGATCGTGCATCACACCGCGAGTGCCAACCGTCCGAGCGACCCGGCATCGGTCGTGCGACTGGTGGACCAATACCACACGACCGGCCGTGGCTACTCCGACACCGGATACAACTACCTGATCGACCACAGGGGAGTCATCTACGAGGGTCGGGCCGCGCGCCGCTACGCGGCGAAGGAACCGATCACCGGCGAAGACAACAGGGGCTGGGGCGTGGTCGGCGCACATGCCAAGGGTTACAACGCCGGCTCGTGCGGGATCTGCCTGATCGGCGACTTCGAAACGGCAACCCCGACCGACGCTGCACTCAGCAGCCTCGTCTCGTTGCTGTCGTACAAAGCCAGTCGTCACCGGATCGATGCGCACGGCAACGAGGAATACATCGACATGTACGGAGGACATCATGTGTTCCCGAACATCAGCGGTCACCGCCAGGTCGGCCAGACCCTGTGCCCCGGCTCACACCTGTTCACGATGCTCCCGAAGTTGCGCGACGAGGTCAGCGCGAATGCCGGCGCCTGGGCCGCGATGGTCGTCGACATTCCCGGCCTGATTCGCTACGAGTACGGGCACCTTCGCAATCCTGCGATCGGGTCACCTGCCCCGACCTCGACGTCAGGGAGCACCGCTTCGGCCTCAGCGACGATCAACCCGACCACGACCAACCCGACCACGACCAGCCCGGCAACGACGATCGCGGCCACGACGACGACGGACCAGCCTGCGACCACCGACGTTGCCGCGACCACTGCCGCCTCCACGACCAGTCCACACCCGGCCACGCAGCCAGCCGCAACGGTCGGATCGGGGCGCACGCCGATGATCGGTGTCCGTCTTCTCAGCCGAAGCGGCACCGTCTACACGGTCGGTGGGGGCCACGATGCCGGCACCAGCACATCCTCTGGACTGACAAATGTTGTTGCACTTGCAAGTTCTCCGAAGGTGAACGGCTACTGGGTGCTCGGCGCCGACGGAAAGGTCGCTGCATCGAGCGGACTCACATCCTTCGGCGATACGACGGGAAAGGGCACGGCAGCCGACATCGTGTGCACGAGATCAGGAGCCGGCTACTGGGTGCTCATGGCGGACGGCGGGATCTATCCGTTCGGCGACGCCGGCTACGCGTCCTCTCCGAAGAAGGCGGGTCTGGGCGGTACGGCGGTCCGGTTGGCAGCTCGACCACAGGGCGACGGGTATTGGACGCTGATGTCGGACGGCAACGTCCACGCCTTCGGCGATGCCGCTGGATTCGGACCGGCGACCGGTGCCGGAACCGCACTCGACCTGTGGCCGACGTCCACGGGTGCGGGGTACTGGGTCCTCACCGACCAAGGCCGGGTGCTGGTGTTCGGAGATGCTGTCGACAAGGGCGACCTGAAACGGTCGAAGGTGACGTGGTCGAAGCATGTCGCGCGCATCGTCGGTACGCCGACCGGGAAGGGCTATCTGATCATCAGCACCGAGGGCGCCATGCTCGCCTTCGGTGATGCTGTGGCTGGTCCGTCCCTTGCGGGGAGCGGGATCACCCTGGCCGGCGCTGCACCAGCATTCGACTGAACCGACTGAACCGACTGAACCGACTGAGCCGACCGAGTCGACCGGTCCTGCGGCTCCTGTTGGTCCTCCGTCTGCGGTCCGCTGGTTCAGCCGCGTCCAGCGCATGCCGCGCTACTGTCTCCCGCATGCGAGTTCTGGTCATCGGCGCTGGAGGCGTCGGAGCAGCCTTCGCCACCATCGCAGCGCGCCGACCGATCTTCACCGAGATCGTCCTCGCCGACATCGACGGCGGCCGGGCAGCACGTGCGGCGGCCATCGCTCGCAGCGACCGCGTGCGCTCGACGCACGTCGACGCATCGGACCGGACGGCAATTGTCGAACTGGCGGCGGCGATGCGCGCCGACATCATCGTCAATGCCTGCGATCCGCGGCTGAATCCACCGATCTTCGACGCAGCGTTCGCAGCCGGTTGCCATTACCTCGACATGGCCATGCACATGTCCTCGCCTCATCCCACCGACCCGTACAACCAGATCGGCGTCGGACTCGGCGACGGACAGTTCGAGGTCTCGGATCAGTGGGTCGACCGTGGCCAACTGGCACTGTGCGCAATGGGGGTCGAGCCGGGACTGTCCGACGTGCTCGCCCGGTACGCGAGCGACCATCTGTTCAGCCGGATCGACGAGGTCGGCGTCCGCGATGGCAGTGATCTGACCATCACGTCGGTCGACGGCGCCGATGCCGGGTTCGCTCCGACGTTCAGCATCTGGACCACGATCGAGGAATGCCTCAACCCGCCGATCGTCTACGAGCGCGATCGCGGCTGGTTCACGACAGCACCGTTCAGTGAGCCGGAGACGTTCGTCTTTCCGGAAGGCATCGGCCCCATCGGCTGCGTGAACGTGGAGCACGAGGAAGTGATCCTGATGCCGCGATGGCTCGACGTCGGCCGGGTCACGTTCAAGTACGGCCTGGGCGAACAGTTCATCGATGTGCTCCGCACCTTGCACATGCTCGGGCTGGACAGCACCAAGCCTGTGACGGTCCGCGGCGTCGACGTCTCGCCTCGAGACCTCGTTGCTGCGGTCCTGCCGAACCCGGCGGAACTCGGCGACCGGATGAGCGGTCGCACGTGTGCCGGAACGCTCGTGCGAGGTTTGGACCTCGCAGGCACGCCGCGAGAGAGCTATCTCTACCAGATCGTCGACAACGAATGGACGATGCGCGAATACGGTCATCAGGCCGTTGTCTGGCAAACCGCTGTGCATCCCGTGGTGGCCTGCGAATTGATCGCCGACGGCGAGTGGAAGGGCGCCGGCGTGATGGGACCGGAGGGATTCAGCGCCGATCCATTCCTCGATCTGCTGCCGGTCCACGGAGTGAGCTGGAATCTCGAGGAGCGTCCGCCGTCGCTCGCCTGACCAAGCGTGATGCGGAGTCACTGCTCGACGACTTCGATCGAGATCCCGTCGCCGCACTCACAATCGCTCTGCGCATCGCGCTCGATCAGCACGACGCGAACTGGCCGACGCTGATCGCGGCAGCGGGATTCACCGAGACTCGCCAGGCGGCGCTGCTCGTCGCCGAGAGCGGCGCCCTCGACGACCTCGCCGCCGAGCTGAACGAACTGCGCGAGCTGAATGAAGTGCGCGAAGTCAGTTGAGTGTTCCGATCACCGGCTGGGCGATCCGCATGTTCTGGGCGTAGCCGGTCTCGGTCGGCAAGAAGCCGTTGCGATCCGGCCACAGCAATTGGACCATGTCGAACGGGCCGCCGCGATACCACGCGGTCGCCGTGCGGAAGAACCCTCCCCACCCGTCGAGATCGACAGGGGCGAAGATGCAACGCAACTCATTGTCGAGTAGTCCGACCAGTTCCACGCCGAGAGGAATCTCGGTGCCACCTCGCAGCATGTCGACGACCAGTCCGAGCAGTCCGCTGGCGGCAACGGGCTGGAGACCGAAGATCACCACCTCGGCGAAGTTCGTCAGTGCCGGAAGCCCGATCGTGTAGGCGTAGGCCGGAAGCGGCGGGTCGGTGTCCGGGTTGGGCTGGACGGGTTCCAGGGCCCACCCGTTCGTCTCGATCATCCACTCGATCTTCTCCGCATGCGGGATGCGGAAGTCCGGCAGCTCGTTGCTCATCGCCGGACCATTCAGATCAGGCTCTCGCTGTCGAGATCCGAAGCATGTCTGAGGTGACGGGTGGCCATGGCTGCGAACATCGCTTCGCTACGTTCGGTGCCGCCGACGAGCTGCGAGGCGATGACCGCCATCACGACCCCGGCAAAGGCCTCGCGACGGTACTGCTGCCACACCCATTCATCGTCGATCGTGACCCCGTAGTCCGAACGCAGAACCTCGGCATAGTCGACGAGGAGCTCTCGTTCGATCTCCGCCCTGTCTGCCGGAAGCGGACCGGCTCCGAGGAAGTACGAGACATCAGCGATCCCGGATCCGTGACCTGGCGTCTGCCAATCGACAGTCGTGATCGGAGCGCCGCCCTCGGCAGTCGCGAACATCAGGTTGTCCAAGCGGTAGTCGCCGTGGGTCACCGTCTTCGGGCCGGTCCTGTTCTCGACCCACTCGCCGAGACGGGAACCGAATCGTTCGAGCAACGCCGTGGCCGACTCGTCGAGATACTTGCCGTATGTCGCGATGAAGTTGGGGAAAACGACGTTCCACATGCCGACCAACATCGCCGTGTCCTGCGGTCCGTTCGATCGTCCCAGCCAATCGAGGTCCGCCAACGTCGGATCATCCCATCGGGGACCATGCAGCCGCGCCAGTTCGAGCACGGCGCGACGGGCGAGATGGACCGCGCATCCCGTGATCTGATTGCCCTGCTCGGCCGGAGCCAGGTCCTCGAGAACGATCACGAAATCGCCGGTGGCCTCGGTCCAATCACTGAAGTAGCACGTCGGCACGTTCATGTCGATCGAGTCGGCGACCTGGTTGTAGAACTTCGATTCGCGCTCGTAGTTGCGCAGTGCGATGCCCGTCATCCGACTCGTTTCGTCCGGCGACGGCAGCTTGATCACCACGCTGGCGGGAACAGTCGGATCCGTCGACCGCAGTGCCACGCGCAGGTTCATTCCGACCAGGCCATCGCCGATGCGCTGCTGATCAACCATTTCGACAGTGGCACCGAACACCGTCGACAACCACTCTCCAGTCACCTCATCAGGCCCCACACTCGGCACGGTAGCTGACCCGATGGTGCGCGGCGATGCTGGCCGGGTACCGTCAGAGCCGCAATGTATCGGTTCCTCTTCCGCCCCAAATGGATCCTGTTCCACATCGTTGTTCTCGCAGCGGCAATCGGGATGCTCGGACTCGCCCGCTGGCAGTGGAACAAGCACATCGCCCGCGATGCGTTCACTTCCGAACTGCACCAGCGAGAGCAGGCCAAGCCTGCCGAACTCGCACCTTTGCTGGCCACCAGAACACCCGCCGATATCGAGTACTACACCGTCAGCGCCAGGGGTTCGTACATCACGACGACCCAGTTCTCCGAGATCAACCAGGTCGTCGATGGCCACAACGGGTTCAACGTGTTGACGCCGTTCCAGATCGACAACGGACCGATCATCATCGTCAACAGGGGTTTTGTCAGCGAGGGCACGAAGGTGCCGGCCGCACCGACCGGGCACCTCGCCATCGGCGGTCTGGCGCGCACCACCGAAATTCGCACGACGGGGCAACTGACCGACAACAACGACGGAGCCGGAAACGAGGTCCGCAGAATCGATCTGCCGCTGCTCGCCAAGCGGTTGAACTCGACTGTTGCGCCCGTGTACATCACCTTCAGCGCATCGGATCCGGCATCGCCGATTCCACCGTTGCCGCTGCCGGCACCCGATCTGAGCGGTGGACCACCACATGTCTCCTACACCGTGCAGTGGTGCATCTTCTCGTTGTGCGCCATCGTGGGATGGGTGTTCGCAATTCGACGCTCACTGCGGACTCGCCGACGCGAGTCAGCTCAGCCGACAGGCCCAGAAGGAACCATCAACCAGGACGTTCCAGCGCTGCCATCCGCTTGAACTGCTCGACCAAGTCGGGGCTCTCGTGCGTTGGATCGAGGCTGCGGTAGACGGTGTCCACGTTGACGCTGATCCTGCCGGCTTCGCCCCAACCGGAGAAACCGTCGAACCCTGCCGCGTGGGCAATGTCACGCGCCGCATCCCACGCGTCCATTCCCGCGTGGAAGCGGCTGGTGGCCTCTGACTGGACGAACGACAGGTACTCGCGAACCTGCGTGATCCCCGACTTGTCCGTCAGCGGGCCATGACCCGGAACCACCGTGTCGATGTCCATTCCCAACATCAGATCGCAGGCGCCGATCCAGTTGCTCAACGGCCCCGCCCAGACAATGGGCGTACCGCCGATGAACAAGATGTCGCCGGTGTAGACCGTCCTCGCATCAGGCACGTACGCGATGATGTCGCCCGCAGTGTGCGCCGGACCAACTTCGATCAACTCGATCGTCCGTCCGCCGACGTCGATGTCGAGTCGTCCTTCGAACGTGCGCGTCGGCAACGTCGGCTCGATGCCCTCGAACTGGAACTCGCCGAAGAAACCACGGAACAGATCACCGAGTTCGCCGGGCGCTGCATTCAGTGCCGCCAGCATCGCCGGAGGCACGTTGGCCATCTC